>JAZSOT010000009.1:0-44553 GCA_045537065.1 Clostridia bacterium
GCCGTTCCGCCGTAACTGAAAAACGGCAGTGGCATACCCGTAACAGGCATGGTTGATGTTACAACCGCAATATTTATAATGGTCTGTATTGCAACAAGACCAATAATTCCCGATGCTAATAATTTCCCAAACATATCAGGAGCCTTCAGCGCGATTTTTATTCCTCTGAAAATAAGATACGAGAACATAAGAATAACAAGAATACAACCAAGAAGTCCAAGCTCTTCTGCAAGAATAGAAAAAATAAAGTCATTCTGCGGTTCAGGTATATTCATAAACTTTTGTCTGCTCTGTCCAAGACCTGCACCTAAAACTCCTCCTGAACCTATTGCATAAAGGGACTGAACTATCTGCCAGCCGTCACCTTGTATATCCTTAAAAGGGTCAAGAAATGTCAGCATTCTTGCTCTTCTGTATTCCGAGGTCATTGCAAGAACAAAGGCGCCGAATGCACCTGAAATTCCAAGTACACCTATATGCCACCATTTCATACCCGCAACAAACATCATTATACCAACGCTTGCCACAACCAAAATAGTACAGCTCATATGAGGCTGAAGCATAATAAGAAGTGCAACTACACCAAGCAAAACACCATATATAATAAGAGTTCTTATTTTCCCTATAAGCTTATATGTTTCCGAAATAAAATAGGCATAAAAAATTATTATAAAGGCTTTGGTAAACTCTGTTGGCTGAAAGGAAAAGCCCCCTATCTGGAGCCATCTTTTTGCACCGTTAACCGATTTACCTATCAATAAAACTCCAACAAGCAAAACAATATTAAGAGCATAAATATGCCAAGCATATTTTTTTAGCTTTCTGTAATCATAAAGGCTTGCAAAAACGAGTCCGCCTGTTCCTATAATCGCCCACACCAATTGCTTTTTGAAATAATAAAAGCTGTTATAATTTGTGCTTTTGCTTGCATAGGCAATAGGACTGCTTGCACTTAAAATCATTATAAGTCCGAAGGCTAAAAGTGCATAAACCATCACAAGAAACTGTAGGTCTATTTGGAGTACGGCCTTTTTCAGTTTTTCAGTATCTTTTTTATTCACCTTTTAGCTCTCCTTTCATTTAAATACTAAGATAACCTATTCCGCAAAGTATTATTGTTGCAACAGTAAAAATAAGCACAATTTTTCTTTCACTGTATCCGCACATTTCAAAATGATGATGAATAGGGCTCATTTTGAAAATTCTTTTTCCCGTCTTTTTAAAATATGCAACCTGAATTATAACAGATAATGATTCTGCAACATAAACAAAACCCACTATCAAAAGTATAAATGGATTTTTCATATAAACTGCAACGGAAGCTAAAAGTCCTCCAAGAAATAATGAGCCTGTGTCGCCCATAAAAACCTTTGCAGGGTGTCTGTTGTATATTAAAAATCCGAATAACCCTCCAATAATTGCACCTGTTATGATAATCACAACATTATTTGAAACAAGCCCTGCCGCTAATGCAAAAAATAAGGCAACAACAATTGTTACAGAGGTTGCAAGACCGTCAAGTCCGTCTGTTAAATTAACACTGTTAACTGTGGCAAGCATAACAAGAATATCAAGAGGCAAAACAAGATAGCCAAGATTAAGATTAGTTTTGAAAAACGGAATATAAACTGTCATATCTATTACACCGAAGCCTGCCATAAGCCCTGTAAAAACAAGAGAAACCAAAAGCTGAAGAGTAAACTTCTGCTTTGCAGTAAGCCCTAGATTTCTTTTTAATATGACCTTTATATAATCATCAATAAAACCAATTCCGCCAAATGCGAGGGCAGATAAAGAAACAAGCAATAGCTCCTTATAGCTATCTCCAATATCCTTTACAAAGCAAAATATAACTATAGCAAAAATATAAGATAAAATAAATATTATTCCGCCCATAGTGGGAGTTCCTGATTTGGCTTTATGCCACTTGGGTCCCTCTTCTCTTATTTCCTGACCGAATTTCAACCTATGTAAAATCGGAATTAAAATAACCCCTGAAATTAGTGCCAATACAAAACTTATTATGGCTGTTATTAAAAAATCTGACATTTAATCACCTACTGTTATTCTTTTGTTCCGTTTGTTTTTATAAGATAATCTGCAATTTCTTCAAGCTTCATACCCCTTGAGCCTTTAAACAAAATAACATCATCAGGTTTTATAATATTATATATATTATTTATAACCTCTTCGTTTGTCTTAAAAGCAAAGGTGTTGGATGCAGAAAATCCCTCTTTTATGGCACGCTGAATAATACGCTCCGACATTTCTCCGACAGTTATAATTCTGTCGATGTCATAGTGTGTAATAAGCTCGCCGACTTTTTCGTGTTCTGCCTCCGAAACATCTCCAAGTTCCAGCATATCTCCAAGCACGGCAACTTTGAGATATTTCTTTTCCCTCTTTCCTGAAAGAGTGCTGTCTAAAACCTCAAGTCCAGATTTCATTGAATCAGGAGATGCATTATAGCAGTCCTTTATAATAACATAATCATTAAGAGCAATAATATTTTGTCTCATACCGCTTGGCACAAACTTGCCTATTCCCTCAATAATCTTCTTAATGGGCACATTATATCTTATTCCTGTCAGAATAGATGCAAGTGCATTATACACATGGTGCACTCCCGGGACATTAATGGATATTTCGTATTCTACGCCGTCAATTCTCACGGTGAAATCTGTGCCTTCCGAATATTTTCTTATATTCTCTGCAATTAAATCGCAAGACTTATTCTCAATTCCGTAATACAAAGTCTCATAAGGCAGAGTACCCTCAAGAGAACGAAGAAGCCTGTCATCGCCGTTTAATATAACTGTTCCGTCTTCTCCTAAGCCCTCAAGTATTTCAAGCTTTGCTTTTAAGATATTTTCCTGAGTTTTAAGATGCTCAATATGGGCAAGACCTATATTTGTTATAACCGCTGTGTCAGGACGGGCAATTTGAGTAAGTCTTGAAATTTCGCCAAATCCGCTCATTCCCATTTCAAGAACCATCATTTCATGCTCACTTTTAAGACCGAACACAGTCAGCGGGAGACCGATTTCATTATTAAAGTTTTTTTCAGTTTTAAGTGACATGTATTGTTTGCTAAGAACAGAATATATCATATCCCTAGTACTTGTTTTTCCAACACTTCCCGTTACGGCAACGCAGGGAACCGAAAACTCTTCTCTATATAGCCTTGCAAAGTCTCCAAGTGCTTTAAGAGTGTTTTCAACCCTGATTTGAGGAAGCTCCTCAAATTCGTCAAAATTACTGTCAACTATAACGCAGACAGCTCCGTCTTCAACAGCCTTTTTAACATATCTGTGTCCATCTGTATTTTCTCCTTTCAAGGCAACAAAAACACAGCCCTCAGATATAACTCTGCTGTCGGTGGAAATATCCTTTGCTATTTCATCCTTATCGGCATTTAAGAGTTCCCCCGAAAGAGCCTCCGCTATTCTGCCAAGATTTAATCGCCATTCCATAATAAACAATTCCTTTCAGACTGCTATACAAAACCAAAGCTTATCTTTTGCTATCCTGCAAAAGCTTGAGCACAATTTCTCTTTCGTCAAACACAATTGTCCGACCATTTAAAATCTGGTAGGTTTCATGACCTTTTCCTGCAAGCAAAACAATATCATCTTTTTTTGCATGGTCAAGTGCATATTCAATTGCATCAAATCGGTTTTCAACCACAGTATATTCACACTTTGTTTTAGAAATTCCCTTAATTATATCCTCTATTATGCTATGCGGATTTTCTGTTCTTGGGTTATCACTTGTTACAATACAAAAATCTGATAACTCTCCCGCAATTTCTCCCATAATAGGTCTTTTCGTTTTATCTCTGTCTCCTCCGCAACCAAAGAGGGTTATAACTCTCCCCTTTGCAAAGCCTCTTATAGTGTTTATTATATTTAAAAGACCGTCAGGTGTATGTGCATAATCTATTATAACAGTATAATCCGTATTTACAGGCACAACCTCAATTCTTCCTTTAATGCCCTCCGCATTCTTAAGTCCCTCTGCAATATCAGAAAGCGAAAGTCCCAGAGCCTTTAGAAGGCCTATTGCAGTAAGAGCATTATAAACAGTGAACTGACCTGGTATCGAAAGAGTAAACCTTTCTTTTTTCCCATCATATTCAAGGTCAAAGCCTATTCCCTTTTCGTCCATAAAAACATTTTCTGCCCTCATATCAGAATCTGCTTTTTGGCTATACTTAATAACAGGGCACTTTGTTCCCTTTAAAATAACCTCTGTGGCATCATCGTCGGCATTCAAAACCGCAATATCACACATTGTGAAAAGCTCTTTTTTTGCCTCTATATAATTTTCCATTGTTCCGTGATAATCAAGATGGTCCTGAGTAACATTTGTAAGTGCCGCCGCAGAAAAATGGCAGGCAGCAACTCTGTCCTGTGCAAGAGAATGAGAGGAAACCTCCATAACAACATAATCTGCTCCCTCATCTGCCATACTTTGGAAGAGCTTCATAAGCTCCAGAGAATCAGGAGTTGTGTGATTCGATGGAATTACTTCATCCCCTATCATATTCTGATTTGTTCCAATAAGACCAACCTTATAGCCCTTGCTTTCAAGAACTGATTTTACAAGATATGTCGTTGTTGTTTTTCCGTTTGTTCCTGTTATCCCAACAAGAGAAAATTTCTTAAAGGGATAATCATAAAATGCTGCAGAAAGCATAGCGAGTGCCAGTCTTGTGTCATCAACAATAATTATATTAGACGCAATATCAGATGGCACATATTCACCTATCACGGCAACTGCACCCTTATCTATTGCATCCCTTGCAAAAGTGTGCCCATCTGCCTTTAAACCTTTAATGCACACAAACACGAATCCAGCTTTCACCTCAGAGGAATTGAACGCAATACCTGATATATTCACATCTGTGCTGCCAATGATTTCTTTAACATTAACATTTTTCAACATTTCGCTTAATTTCACTTTGCATTCACTCCTTTAAATATTTTTAGTCTCTCAGCTCTGAATAAGTAAACTCTATAGTTACAACTGTTCCCGGTTCAACAACTGTTCCGGGGGCAGGAGACTGACCAGAACATATCGCAACACCGCTTACATTGGAAAGGCCCTTTATTCTTACATTTAATCCGTAATCTGTTATTCCCTTATTTGCATTTGCCGCGGTGCATCCGATAACATTCGGAACTGTTACATTCTTTTCACTTGCCGAACCCTCTGTGTATATAACAACCTTTGAATTTCTTGAAAGCTTTGAATAAGCACTTGGAACCTGTTCGGTTATTATATCGCCGTCGCCTTTTATAACGGCCTTTAAGCCAAGATTTTCAATTTCTGCTTTTGCATCCTGCTTACCTTTTCCTGTTACGCTTGGAACTGTTATATCAAGATACATTGTTTCATCCGCATTGTATTCCGGCTTAACACCAAGATATGAAAGGGATTCTTCCAGTATATTCTTTACAACGGGTGCTGCAATAAGACCGCCGTAATAAGTGTTTCCAACGGGAGGCTGGTCGAGAATTACAAGACATACTATCTGGGGGTCATCTGCCGGAGCAAAGCCCACAAAGGATGCAATATACTTTCCGTTTCCTCTGGGTTGTTTCTCACTTGTTCCTGTTTTTCCCGCAATTCGGTATCCTGCAAGATATGCATTCTTTCCGCCGCCCTTTGATACAACAGACTCTAAGATTTCACACATCGTATCACTTGTTTCTTCCGAAACAATCTGTCTCACAAAGGTTGGTTTATAATCTTCAATTATATTTTTCTCATCATCAACAAGCTGTTTAACAAGATGAGGCTTCATCATTTTGCCGTCATTTGCAATTGCTGCAACCATTGTTATTATCTGCAGAGGAGTTACATTAAAGCTCTGCCCGAAAGATGATGTTGCAAGGTCGATTTCCTTAAAGTTACTTTCCTGATGGAAAATACCGGAAGTCTCACCAGGAAGTTCAATGCCTGTTTTATCAAGAAATCCAAAGCCTTTTAGATATTTTAAAAATCTTTCTCTTCCCACTCTTCTTCCAACTTCAATAAACACCGGATTGCAGGAATTCTGCACTCCCTGAACAAAGGTTTCTGCCCCGTGTCCGTTTCTGTTGGCACAGTTTATTCTTCTGTCTGCAACTTTAATGGAACCGCCGCAATAAAACTGGTCCGAAAGTCCCACTGCATTTTCTTCAAGAGCCATTGACGCCACGGCAATTTTAAAGGTTGAACCAGGCTCATAAGAGTCAACCACTGCTTTGTTTCTGCGGAGGAACATAACTGCTTCCGTGAGCCTTTGATTATATTCTGCACCCTCCAGTGATGCAAGTTCTTCCTTGATACCCGGATGCTTTTCTTCAACTGCAGGTGTTATTTCAAAGGGTTTGTTAAGGTCGTAATCAGGTTTCGTTGCCATGGCAAGAATTTCACCTGTTTTAACATCCATAACAATACAAGCCGCACCCTCCTGAAGCTGATGCTCAATACGGGCATTTTCAAGATACTTTTCCGCAAAATGCTGAATAGTTTCATCAATAGTCAAAACAACGCTTTTTCCCGGCTGTGCCTCAACATAATTTTCGTAATTATCAGGAAGCTCAAGCCCCGAAATCTTGTTGGCGCTTACAATTCTTCCGGGAACGCCTTTAAGGGCATCGTCATATACCATTTCGATCCCCTCAAGTCCATTATTATCATCACCTACAAAGCCTATAACCTGCGATGCAAAATTACTGTAGGGATAGTATCTTTTTGTATCTTCTGCAAACTTTATTCCGTCAATAGAATATTTGTTCACATATTCCCTAAGCTTATCAGCCTGTTCTTTTTCCACCTTACGCTTTATATATTCAAAGCTTGATTTCTTCTCTATCTTTTTAAGAACAGCCTCTTCATCAACTCCAAGACAGGAGGCAATATTCTTTGCAATTTCTTCCTTGGTTTGCTTTTTGTTTTCTCTAACATTTTTAGGCGAAATACTTATGGTTTCAACACTCATATTATCCGCTAAAACCTTAAAGTTTCTGTCATATATAATTCCACGTTCCGGATTTATTAGATTATCACTGGTTTGCTGTTCCCTCGCCTTTGCGGTCAGCTCCTGACTTTTAAATATCTGCCAATAGCATAGTTTTCCCACAAGAACTATAAAACACACTATAAAAATAAAAAAAAGAATTAAAATTCTTTTTTTCTGTTTAATAAAGCTTTCCTTTCTAAGCACACAAATTCCCCCGTAACACTTTAAAAGCCTCTAATTTTCATACAGCAATGTGTCTCGGCTGAAGCTTCCATTTATTTTTATTTATATTAAATTATATTGTTATACTCACTTTTTATGCAATTTTTTACTTGAACATATCCAGAGAGCTTATTAAAACACCTGTTACCCCTTCGATTGGAATACTCTTTACATCATTTTCTCTGCCCGCCTTTGCAATATTTTCAGCATGGTCTTCTGAATTCATATTAACATAGAATACCTGATAATTTTCAGGTCTTATCATACCGAATTTTTCATTTGCAACAGACTGAAGATTTTTAAGATCAACACTCTTATCAATTTTTGCTTTGATAGCCTGATTTTCTGCCTGAACCATCCTTAAATCATTAGAAAGACCTTTTATCATGTTTTCTGTTTCGTTTATGGCAACATAGCCTCTTACAATAAAGAACGCAACTATAAATGCCGCAGCTATCATAAACATTCTCTTGAGCGCAGACATAGCCTGAGCTTCGTTTATTCTGACAGTTCTGGTTTGTTTTGCCGGTTGTTTTTTGACTTCTTTTGTTTTTTCAACATCTCTCTTGTAGTCATCCCAAGTGTAGTCTAGTTTTCTAGCATTACTTGATGTGTAATCGTACATTCCATAACCTCCCTGTCTTTTTTATTTCAGAGCTTTATAACTCCCCGAAGTTTGGCACTGTGTGCCCTTACATTTTCTTTTAGTTCATTTTCTCCCGCCTCAACGGGTTTTTTATTAATAAGTTTAACTATAGGCTTTTTCCCGCAAACACAAACGGGAAATTCTTTGGGACACTCACAGCCCGATGCCAGCTCCGAAAAGCTTTGTTTCACAATTCTGTCTTCCAACGAATGAAACGTGATTATTGCAAGTGCACCATCTTTTTTTATAACATCAACAAAATCTTTAACCGCACCCGAAAGCGGCTCAAGTTCTCCGTTTACCTCAATTCTTATAGCCTGAAACGTTCTTTTTGCAGGGTGCTTATCCTTAAATCTTTCCTTTTGAGGGAAAGCACTCCTTATGATTTCCGAAAGTTCAAAGGTTGTTTCAACAGGCTTTATTTCTCTTTGAGAAACAATCCTTTTTGCTATCTGTCCTGCGAAGCGTTCTTCTCCATATTCAAAGATTATTCTTTTTAATTCTTCCTGAGAGTATGTGTTCACAACCTCATAGGCTGAGAGCTTGTCCTCTCTGTTCATTCTCATATCAAGCCTTGCATCTTTATGATAGCTGAAACCTCTTTCCCCGTCATCAAGCTGAGGAGAAGAAACTCCCAAATCAAGAATTGCACCGTCTATTTTTTCTATACCCAAATCACGAAGTACAGCTTTTATATTCTTATAATTATTATGAACTGCCGTAAACTTATCCCCATAAGACCTAAGTCTTTCGCTTGCAGCCCTTATAGCCGTCATATCCCTGTCTATACCAATAAGTCTTCCGTTATCTCCAAGTTTTTTAAGTATCAGCTCCGAATGTCCGCCTCCGCCAAGAGTTCCGTCAACATAAACTCCGTCAGGCTTCACATCAAGCATATCAACGCTTTCATCAAGTAATACAGATATATGTTTAAATTCCATCCGTTTTCCGCCCCTTAAAAGCCGATATCGTCCATTATATTCGCAATTTGTTCACCGTCAAAAGTGGAATCCTTTTTGTAGGCCTCCCATTTCTTTCTGTCCCAAAGCTCTGCATGGGTGGAAACACCCACTATAACAACTTCCTTGTCAAGCTTTGCAAACTCTCTGAATATAGGCGGAACAACAACTCTTCCCTGAGAATCTATTTCACATTCGGTTGCACCGCTATAGAAAAATCTTTTAACAATTCTTCCTTCTTTTCCGTGCATAGCATCAATTTCACTCTTAAAATTATCCCACTCGGCTGCAGAGTGCATATAAAGACAGTCATCAAGACCTCTGGACAGCACAAAACTTCCGCCCAAATCATCTCTGAATTTTGACGGAATACTTACTCTGCCCTTGACATCAAGGTTGTGATAATACTCACCTATCAGCACTCTTTTCGCCTCCTTTTGCGGAATTTTAAGCGCTTGTACACTTTGTAACATTTTGTGGGGATTTTATTCCACTTTCCTCCACGCATTTTATTTTACTATAAATTTTTTATTAATGCAATAGTTTTTTTAAATTTTTTTTATAATTTTATTAAAATTTTGTAACATAACAAAAAAAACCTTGAATTTTGTGCAAATGCACCAAATTCAAGGCTTAATTTTCTATAATTTTCCTTTTTAAATTTTATTTATTTTACCATCTTCGACATAATCTTCCACCAATTCTTTTATTATGGCACAGACGGGAACTCCCACTATCATTCCAATAAAACCAAAGAGGTCACCGAACACAATAACCGCAACTAAAACCAGAAGCGGACTTATCCCCGTTGAACTACTTATAATTTTCGGTTGAATAATATTTCCGTCTATCTGTCCGAAGATTATCTGAAAAACAGCAACCCACAATGCTTTAAACGGGCCCGTCGTTAAAAGCGTTATTGTGATAATTATAATATTTGAGACAATAGGTCCGAAAAATGGAACCAAATTACCAAAGGCAACTATAAGTCCAAGCAAAAACGCATAGGGGACGTCAAGCACTGAAAGAAAAACAGCTGCAACGGCTCCTACAAGCAAGGCATCAAGTGAAAGGCCTGTGAAATAGGAATAAAATAAATCAATTGTTTTTCTTCCGTATGCATATATAATTCTTCTTGGTTTTTCAGGAATTATTCTCTCCGTCAGGCTTTTTGAAAATGAAAATATATTTTTCTTTTCTATTATCATATAAACCGACAAAATAACAGATATAAAAACCGTTATAAATCCGTTGGCAATTCCTGAAATTATTCCCAGATATTTATTTATTTGTGTCATATTAAACATAGATGCAAATTTCTGACTTAAAATATCAAGGGAATTAAACTTTGAGAAAAATTCATTCTCCGAAAGGAAGGTTTTTATAACATTATAATAGCCTGGTATATTCTGTGTAAATTCCTCAATGTTTTTATAAATTCTGGGAGCAACAAATTTTATTGCAAAAAACAGAATAAGAAAAACAAGAACATAAAGAGAGATAACGCTTATAGGAAGTGCTTTTTCCTTTATAAAATTAAACTTTATCTTCCTGATAAGTCTTGCAATCTTTTCTGCAGGTTTTGAAAGAAAAAATGCAATAACCCCGCCAAGAATTATAGGAAACAATATATCAAAAAGGTTTCCGAAAAATTCCGCAATATCACGATAATTATTCAAAAGCTTATATATAAGGATAAGTGCTGTGCCAGAAAGCACAAGCTTTGCCCAATGGCTTTCAAACCTTTTCATTTTTAAACCCGCCTTTTTATTTTATCTTTTTCGCCTCAAAATAAAATCTCTTTTCGTTTGCCTCTCCCATAGAAAATGTTTTTCTGGGAAGTGCACCATCGTTGATTACAGATTCAAACAAATCACCCTTTGACGGCTTCGGAAGAATTATTCCAAGTCTGCCTTTTTCCTTTGAAAGCTCTTTAACCGTGTCATCTCCGTGAATATAATCAACAGAATAGCCAAATTCATCAATAAACTTCTGGATAGCTCCAACTGCAAGGTCAGCTACAGATTTTTCAATTATAACCTCTGTTTTCTTATCTTCATATACAAATTCTATTTTATGACCGTCTTTGCTCTCAGGATAGAATTTTTTAAGTTCTTCAATAACCTCATATGGCTCAACATCAAACAAAACTCTGTGAATTGGTTCAAACTCTAAAGCTTCGTCATAAATATTTTCTATTTCAGCAAGGCAATATCTTGCAGGGTGATTTTTTATTTCTTCCTCTGAAAGTCCTTTTTTTATGTTCTCCCAGCATGTTTTCGCAGTCGCTAAAGAATGGTTTCCGTCTCCAACCGCAAATGCAAGATTATCCTTTGCAGATGATGCATACTTATTTATCTTTTCAATGATTTTGTCGGACGCATCACTTGAAAGCTTATAACCTTTAAGGTGTCCGCCCTGCTCCATAAGAGAAAAATCATAAATAAGCTCACCCTCTGCCTTATTTGGAATAATATCATTTTCCCCATCATTTATTAAAATTATAACATGAGGAAGTTCCAAAGGAGCATTTTCACGGATTTTTACTCTGGGAGGAATTCTCTCTGCAACAGTTCCCTCAGTTGCTCTTATTCTGCTTTTAGAGCCTTTTGAGAAATCATATTCTTCCAAATCAACCGCTCCGATAATTCCTTTTCTCACTCTGCCCCCCGAAAGGGTTCTCTCTGTATATACAAGACAACTTTTAAGCTCTTCAAAAATACCCTCTTCAAGATATTTTTTCATTTCCGCATTGATTTTTTCAATTCGGGCATCTCCCTCTTCAAGAAATGCTTCTGGATAAACAAGCTTTAAGGTTGACGGAGCATCCCCAACGAACTTTGCCACTCTGTTCCAGTAATTCTTCTCAGATGTATATTGGTCGCAGGCAACAACGCTCCATTTTTCATTTTCTACATTCTTTGGTATTAATATATCTGTTTTATTTAAAAGCCCCATTATAATCTCCTATACTATCTGTGCACCGCTTTGAATATCCCCGTCAACTGTTGTTACAACAAGTTTTTCCTGATATTCTGCACTCAAAATCATACCATGGGATTCGAGTCCCATCATTTTTCTAACAGGGAAGTTTGCAACAAAGAGCACATTTTTGCCAACTAATTCTTCAGGCTTATAAAAGCTTGAAATTCCTGATAAAATCTGTCTTGTTTCGCTTCCTGTTTCAATTAAAAATCTTAAAAGCTTTTTAGACTTCGGCACTTGCTCGCATTCAAGCACCTTTCCAACTCTTATATCAAGCTTTAAGAATGTGTCAAAATCAACATCTTCCTTAAAAGGCTCAATTTCTATCTTCTGTGGTGCAGAAAGCTTTGCTTCTTCTTCCAATGTCTTTATCATTTCTTCTGCATCAATTCTGCCAAATAAAGGCTTTGCTTCAGGAATGCTTTCTCCTGCTTTCAAAGAGCCGAACTCTTTGATATTTTCAAGAGATAAATCGTCAAATGAAAGCTGAGCTTTTATCTTCTCGCTTGTTTCAGGCATAAATGAAGATATAAGGGATGCAATAAAACGGATAGCTTCTGCTAGATTATACATAACTGTCTGAAGCTCACCCTTTTTTGCCTCATCCTTCGCAAGAACCCAAGGCATAGTTTCATCAATATATTTATTTGCACGGGATGCAATTTTCATAATACTGCCGAGTGCATCCGATGTTTTAAACTCATCCATATAGGAAATAGTCTCGCGTTTAGCATCAAGAACAGTTTCTGCAAGGTTTTTATCAAACTCTGTTTCTGCACCTTTTTCAGGGATTACACCACCAAAATATTTTGTTATCATTGATGCTGTTCTGTTTACAAGATTTCCTAATGTATTTGCAAGGTCTGTGTTATAAGAATTAATAATCTTTTCATAGGTTATTGTTCCGTCTTGCGCGTATGGCATTTCGCTGAGAAGATAATATCTCACAGCATCAACGCCGAAATACTTAACCAAATCATCAGCATAAATAACATTTCCAAGTGATTTGCTCATTTTGTCTTCCCCGTTTAAAAGCCACGGATGACCAAAAACCTTTTTGGGAAGAGGTAAATCAAGAGCCATAAGAATAATCGGCCAGTAAATAGTGTGAAATCTTAATATATCTTTTCCGATAATATGAACATCACAGGGCCAGTATTTTTTATATAAATCACCCTCACCGTCAGGCGAATAACCAAGTGCTGTTATATAGTTTGTGAGAGCATCTATCCACACATAGATAACGTGCTTCGGGTCAAAGTCAACTGGAATACCCCAGTCGAAGGTTGACCTTGAAACACAAAGGTCCTGAATTCCAGGCTTTATGAAATTGTTTATCATTTCTTTTTTTCTTGATTCTGGCTGAATGAAATCAGAATTTTCTTCAATATATTTTTCAAGTCTTTCCTGATATTTGCTCATTTTGAAAAAGTATGTTTCTTCATTTTCCTTATGAACTTCTCTTCCGCAGTCAGGACATTTTCCGTCAACAAGCTGAGTGTCTGTCCAGAATGATTCGCAAGGAGTACAATACCAGCCCTCATATGAGCTTTTATATATATCACCTTTATCATAAAGCTTTTTGAATATTTTCTTAACAGCTTCAACATGATAATCATCTGTTGTTCTTATAAACTTGTCATAGCTTGAGTTCATAAGATTCCAAATATCCTTGATTTCCCCTGCAACGTTATCAACATATTCCTGGGGAGAAATTTTATTTTCCTCTGCAAGCTGCTGAATTTTCTGTCCGTGTTCATCTGTTCCTGTCAGGAAGAACACATCATATCCTTCATATCTTTTAAAACGTGCAATAGCATCAGCAAGGACAACCTCATAGGTGTTTCCTATATGTGGTTTTCTCGATGTGTATGCTATGGCAGTGGTTAAATAAAATTTTTCTTTTTCCATTATATATTTCATCCTTCCAAAATCATATTCTAATTCTCGTTACCAAAAGGGATACCAAAGTGGTCATAGCAAAGCTTTGTTACAACCCTACCCCTTGGTGTTCTGTTTATAAAGCCGATTTGCATAAGATACGGTTCATAAACATCTTCTATAGTTTCGCTTTCCTCACCAATGGTAGCAGCAAGGGTATCAAGTCCCACAGGACCGCCTCCATAGTTATTTATAACCGCAAGAAGCATTTTCTTATCTGTTGCATCAAGACCTAAAGAGTCAACCTCCAACGCATTTAGTGCATCGTCTGCAACCTGATTTGTTATCACCCCGTCTGCCTTTATCTGGGCAAAATCTCTCACCCTTTTCAAAAGACGGTTTGCAATTCTTGGGGTTCCTCTTGAACGCATTGCAATTTCCATTGCTCCCTCGTCCATTATTCCTATTCCCAAAATTCCTGCACTTCTTAAAACTATTTTTTTAAGCTCTTCAGGAGTATATATTTCAAGTCTTAAAATAACACCAAAACGGTCTCTAAGGGGTGCCGTAAGCGCCCCCGCCTTTGTTGTTGCTCCAATTAAAGTAAACTTTGGCAAATCAAGACGGATAGAACGGGCAGACGGGCCTTTTCCTATTATAATATCAAGGGCATAGTCTTCCATTGCAGGATAAAGAATTTCTTCAACGCTTCTTGAAAGTCTGTGAATTTCGTCAACAAACAAAATATCGTTTTCCGACAAATTTGTAAGAAGTGCCGCAAGGTCTCCCTGCTTTTCAATAGCAGGGCCTGATGTTATTCTTATACTGACTCCCATTTCGTTTGCTATTATATTGGAAAGGGTTGTTTTTCCAAGGCCCGGAGGTCCATAGAGCAAAACATGGTCTAAGGATTCGCCACGCATTTTAGCAGCATCAATAAACACCTTTAAATTACCCTTAACCTTTTCCTGTCCCACATAATCATCCAAAGTCTTTGGTCTTAAACCATATTCAATTTCATTATCACCGTTTATCTCGGCTGTGGTTATAATTCTGTTTTCTATATCCATTATTTAGCCTTTCATAAGTTTTTTAAGACCGATTTTTATAATTTCTTCTGTTGTTCCCGCCTCACCTTTTATAGCACTTTGTGCTTCCTGCTTTGTGTATCCGAGGACAACCAGAGCAGATAGTGCTTCGTTATCCAGCGGTGTCTCAGTCTCAAAAATCTCATCTGCAGTAATTCCTTCCAAATCTGCATTTTTGAACTTATCCTTAAGTTCCAGCACAATTCTCTGTGCCCCTTTTATTCCAAGACCCGGAGTATTCTTTGCTATATATTTTGTATCCTCCGAAACAACACAAAGCATAAACTTTGATGGAGAAATATTTGAAAGAAGACTTATAGCCGTCTTTGCACCAATTCTTGAAACTCCGATTATCATTTCAAATATTCTTTTTTCCTCTAAAGTGGAAAAACCATAAAGGTCAAAAACATCCACTCCTGCACCTGTTTTGAAATTAAGATATGTATAAAGCCTTGCATATTCTCCGATTTTGCCCATAGAATCCAGAGTTTCTTTACTTGCATAAATTTTATATCCAACCCCGGATGCATCAATTACCGCAAAATCGTTTTCCTTATACGCAATTTCTCCCGATATGTAATAATACATAGCCTTACACCCTTTCCAGCACAAGTCTTAGTGCTTCATCAGAGGTTTTTCTTCTTACCTCGCATCTATTTCCTTTGAAATGATATTCAAAGGCTTTATGTTCATCTTCCGAACAAATACTGATATAAACAAGTCCCACGGGCTTTAAATCCGTTGCCCCGCCAGGGCCTGCAAGTCCTGTTATTCCTATACCAAAATCAGCGTTTGAAAGCTTTTTTATCCCCTCGGACATCTGGAGTGCAACCACCTCGGAAACTGCTCCAAATTCTTTAATATCCTCCATATTCACACCGAGAACCTTTGCCTTTTGTTCATTGGCATAGCTTACAACACCCAAGTCAAAGCAAGCTGAAGAGCCAGCCACAGATGTTATTCTCTCCGCAACAAGACCTCCTGTACAGCTTTCCGCTGTTGCCACCTTTTTTCCGCTTTCCATAAGCTTTTCAACAAGCTTTGTTTCAAGATTTTTCAATACATTCACCTTTATCTGACTTTTAAGATTTCAGTTTCTAAAACTGCCTTTTCTATCATTTCTTCAATATTTACAAGAGCCTTTTCAGCCTCCTCAATTTCCTTTAGATTAGGCTTTGTTTTGGGATGCTTAGGAACAAATATTGTGCAACAATCCTCATATGGCAAAATAGATTTTTCAAAGGCCCCCATTTTCTTTGAAATCTCAACAATTTCTTCCTTGTCCATTCCGATTAAAGGACGGAAAACAGGTCTCTTAACTGCCGCATCTGTGCAAACCAGGCTCTCCATAGTCTGGCTTGCAACCTGACCGATGCTTTCACCCGTTATAAGTGCTGCACACTCATCTCTTTCTGCAATTTTTTCTGCAATTTTCATCATTATACGACGCATAATAACCGTCAGATAATTCTTCGGACATTTATCAATTATTTCAAGCTGAATTTCCGTAAACGGAACTATATTTAACTTAATTTTGCCCGTAAATTCGGACATTATTCTTGCAAGGTCAATAACCTTCTCCTTGGCACGGTCGCTTGTATATGGATGGCTGTGAAAATGCACCGCCTCAATAACAACTCCTCTTTTTGCAATCATATATCCCGCAACAGGACTGTCTATACCGCCTGAAAGAAGAAGCATTGCTCTTCCGTTTGTTCCAACCGGCATACCACAAGCGCCTTTTTCTTTCTTAACATAAACATATGCTTCGTCTCTTATCTCAACATTAACCATAACCTCAGGGCATCTAACATCAACCTTTATACCACCGATATTGGAAAGAATAATACCGCCTACCTTTGCACTAAGGTCTGGTGACTTATAGGGAAATGATTTATCTTCTCTTTTTGACTCAACCTTAAAGGTTTTAAACTCTCCGTATTCCTTTAAAAGGTTTACCGCAGTTTCCCCAATTTTTTCAAGATTTTTTTCACACTTAACTGCAAGACAGATATTCACTATACCGAATATTTTTTTAAGCGCCAAAACCGCCTCCTCCATGGGGGCATTTTCTTTGTCCTTTGGCTCAACATAAATTGTTGACTGAGCCTTTCTTACACCGAAATGTCCCAATGAATCAAGGCGGCTTTTTATATTATCAAGAAGTTTCTGCTCAAATGCAGGCTTATTAAGCCCTTTCAAGGCTATCTCTCCGTATTTTATAAGAATTAAATCTATTTTTGACATTTGTGTCTCTACCTTCCGATTTTTATTTTCTCATTACTTTTCTTACAGTTTCAACTGTGCTTATAAGCTTATCCACAGTATAATCGATTTCTTCCTTTGTTGTGAACTCACTCAATGAAAATCTTATACTTCCGTCAATTAACGTTCTGTCAAGTCCTATTGCCGTCAACACGTAGCTTGGTGCTTTTTTATGGCTTGAGCAGGCAGACCCTGATGAAACATAAATTCCGTAATTTTCAAGAGAGTGAAGAATGACCTCCGACTTTGCCCCTTTAAAGGAAACATTCAGTATATGAGGTGCTGACTCCCGTTCCGGAGTATTAACCTTTACATCAGGAATATTTGAAACTATTCCTTGCTCGAGTCTTTCTCTGAGTGTTCTCATTTTCTCGGTTTTTCTTTCAAAATCCGTATATGACATCAAAGCTGCAAGTCCAAAACCTGCAATTCCTGGGACATTCTCTGTTCCCGGTCTTATATTTCCTTGCTGGCCTCCTCCATAAATAATCGGCCTTATATTAAGTCCTGACTTTATATAGAGAGCACCCATTCCCTTTGGTCCGTGAATCTTATGAGAACTCAGCGTTATAATATCTGCCCCAAGAGACTGTGCAGAAAATTTCAGCTTTCCATAGCCCTGAACTGCATCCACATGGAAAACTGCTGACGGATTTCTTCTTTTTAAAATATCCGACATTTCCTTTATAGGCTCTATAGTTCCTATTTCGTTATTAACAAGCATACAGGTAACCAAAACTGTGTCTTGTCTTATCATTTTTTCAAAACTTTTTAGGTCGCATCTACCGTCTTTTAAAACGGGGATGCGGCTTATAACATATCCTTTTGATTCAAGATATTCAAGCGTGCTTAGAACTGCAGGATGCTCAACCGCCGATGTTATTATATGTCTTCCTCTTTTTGAGGCACAAGTTCCAAGTATAGCAAGATTATCCCCTTCAGTACCGCCCGACAGAAAATAAATTTCCTTGTCACTGACTTTTATGGTATCCGCAATACGCTTTGCAGCAGTTTTTACTATTTTTTCAGCTTCCATACCTTTTCTGTGAAGTGATGACGGGTTCCCATATTCCTTTGTCATCACAGAAGATACAAGCTCACCGCATTCGGGATAGGCCATAGTTGTCGCACTGTTATCAAGATATATTTCCAATTTAAAAACCTCCCGTTCTATTTTACCCGCAAAAAAATCGGGCATATTACATAATATGTAAAAACTTAAAAGCAGTGTTTTAATTTGCGTCTTCTATAATATTTTCTGATTTCACGATACGGATAGGAACCTTTCTTATAGAATCAAAAAACTGTTCCTCCGAAACCTTCTCCTGTGTGTTTGCTGCACTTTCTGCAAAAGTTTCCTTTTGCTCTAAAACTCTTTCAATATTTGACAAATCATGCTCAAATTTTTTTATTGACTTAATAGAAATCTGTCTCAGTTCTTCAATTTCTTTTTTAAGAAGACTTATCTTTTTGCTTTCTGTCAGGAACTGATTATTCATTTCTCTCTTTTTTATTTCAATCTCGCGGTTTAAATTATTCTTCTCTGTTTCCGCAATGGTTTTTGCCTTTTGTTCTATTTCCTCTGCAGAACGTTTTGCATTCTCAATTATATCCTTTGCATTCTTCTGTGCAACCTCAAGAACTGAAACAATAGCATCTCTGTTTTTTCTGGCTTCCGAAAGCTCGGCTTTCATTTCATAAAGTTCTTCTTTTAAAGCCTTGTTTTCCTCATTAATTTCGCTGAGTCTTTTTTCCGAAGTCTCATCAAGCTTTAATATATAGCTTAAAACATCCTTTCTTTTAAAACCGAAAAGACCTGTTCTGAGTATTTTGCCGTCCATTGTCAGTCCTCCTATCAAAATATTTTATTTTTTTACATAAACATACATTATATATTATATATTTTTTTTAGTTTATCGTCAAGAGTTTTTGAAAATATGATTGAAATTATACTTTTTTTATTATATAATACCATATATATACACCCTATATGCACATAATTTCGCCATTATCATATGATATTTTGAGGTGATTTTATGTTTGAAATTATACTGACTCTTATTCTTTGTTTCTTTTCAGCCATTGGCATTGAACACATAACAGAAAAACTTTTAGGTTCATTTCACAAAAAAACAGATTACATAATAGCACCCCATATAGTTTTTCCTGTTAAAAATCAAGAGGAAGGCATTGAGGCTTTTGTCCGCTCCCTTATCTGGAAATGTCAGGGACTATGCAAAGAAGATATGCCCCTATATATTATTGACCTTGGCTGTGAGGATGAAACACCGCTTATAATAAAAACACTTCAAAAAGAATACGACTTTCTTCATTTTTGCTCAAAGAATGAATATTTTGATGTGATTAAAGCTCCGCTCTAGAGGAATATTACTATGCAGGATTTTAATGATTTTGAAACGGAAAATCTGAATAACAAAGAAGATAAAACCAAGCTTTCAGGCTTGGTTGAAGAAATTATCTTTAAAAATGCCCAGAATGGTTATACCATTCTGGTTCTTTCCACGGATAAATATATCTACACTCTTTCCGGAACTATGCCCGATATTTCGGAGGGACTTCGGATTGTTGCCTACGGGAAATTCAAAGTGCATCCCGAATACGGCGACCAATTTGTTGTTAACTATTATGAAGTTACTATGCCCTCTGAGGAAAAAGAAATTGAAAACTACTTAGCCTCGGGAATCCTCCCCTATGTGGGCAAGGCAACCGCAAGAAAAATTGTTGAGCTTTTTGGTACTAAATCTCTTGAAATCATTGAAAACACTCCTGAAATGCTTACGGAAATAAGGGGTATTTCTAAGAGAAAGGCTGATGAAATCAGCAAAAAATATCTGGAGCAAATCGGTATTAAAGAAACAATTATGTTTTTCCAGAAGTTTGATGTTTCCCCGTCTATGGCAGCAAAAGCATACAAGGTACTTGGTGCAAACACCTCTTATCTTGTTTCAAATAATCCTTATATTTTGTCCGATATCAACGGTTTCACATTCAAATTGGCAGACGAAATTGCAATTAAACTTAATTATCCTAAAAATTCGGGAAACCGCATTAAATCATATTTAAAATATGTTCTTATGAATGCCGCTTATTCAAGCGGACACACCTTTTTGCCTCAGCCTATGCTTATCGCAAACGCAAAGGCAAATCTTGAACTTTCCGAAACCGATATACTTGATGCTTTAAGCGACCTTTTGCTTGAGGGTTCTTTAGTTAAGGACAAGCTTGACGAATTTGATGCAATTTACCATAGCACACTTTTTGAAGCAGAGCTTAAGGTTTCAGAAATTTTAAAAGAGCTAAGCTCTGTTTATTTCAGCGAAAAAGACTTTGAAATAGAAAAGGTTATAAATCAGGTTGAAGAAGAAAGCGGAATAACCCTTGATGAAATTCAAAAAAAGGCGGTTTTAAGCACCTTTACCAACTCGGTTATGGTTATAACAGGCGGTCCTGGAACGGGTAAAACCACCATTATAAGCACTATTATCCGTTCTATGGAAAAAATGAATATGAGAGTTAAGCTCACCGCTCCAACAGGCAGAGCAGCCAAAAGAATAAGCGAGGTTACCGGCAAAGATGCAAAAACCATTCACCGTCTTTTAGAATGCAGTTCGGACTCCGAGGGCGGCGTTAATAATTTTTTAAAAAATGAGAATAATAAGCTTGAGTGCGATGTTTTAATTGTTGACGAAACATCTATGGTTGATATTCTTCTTATGAAAAGCCTGCTTTCTGCTCTTCCAAAGGGTGTTCGTCTTATCCTTGTGGGAGACTCCGACCAGCTCCCATCTGTTGGAGCAGGAAATGTTCTAAGGGATATTATAAACTCCGACATTGTTCTCACAATTAAGCTTACAAAAATTTTCAGGCAGGCAAGAGAAAGTATGATAGTTGTTAACGCCCACAGAATAAACAGCGGTGACTTTCCATATCTCAACGATTATGACAATGACTTTTTCCTTGTGGGAAGATCAGGCGAAGAAAAGATATTAAACACTGTTTGCGATTTAGCAGCAGCAAGACTCCCTCTTGCATATGGCTTTGACCCATCAAGGGATATTCAAGTTTTATCCGTTACAAAAAAAGGCGACCTTGGCACATATTCCCTGAACAATTATCTTCAGGAAAGACTTAATCCACAGTCTCCCGAAAAGACAGAAAAGCTTTCTCCCTCCTCGCTATTAAGGCTTGGAGACAAGGTTATGCAAATCAAAAACAACTATAATATGCCTTGGACAAAACCTGATACGGGCGAAAAAGGGACAGGTGTTTTTAACGGCGATATAGGATATATAACAAACATTGACCTTAGAAATAAAAACCTTACTGTGCTTTTTGATGACAAGGTTGTGATTTATGATTTTTTAATGCTTGACGAACTTGAACTTGCATACGCTATGACCGTTCACAAAAGTCAGGGAAGTGAATTTGAAGCTGTTATTCTACCCATATTTGACACCCATCAGGTTCTTATGAACAGAAATATTTTATATACTGCTGTTACCCGTGCAAAAAAAATTGTTGTACTTGTGGGAACAGAAGATACTCTTCAAACCTTTATAAGAAACAACTCTACTGTTTCCAGATATTCAGGGCTGAAAGACAGACTTTATATTTATTAATAATTTTAAAAAAACGCTTGACAAAAGTGCTAATTTATGGTATTATATCATTTGTCTTTTGACGAACTTAATATTTGGCGGTATAGCTCAGTTGGCTAGAGCATGCGGTTCATACCCGCAGTGTCATTGGTTCAAGTCCGATTACCGCTACCAAAAGCCCCTGCCAAAGGCAGGGGCTAAATTAGGCCTCTTGGTCAAGTGGTTAAGACTCCGCCCTCTCACGGCGGCTACAGGGGTTCGAATCCCCTAGAGGTCACCAAAAAAAAGACAGATTTCGCATTGAAATCTGTCTTTTTTTCATCAATATAAATCTCTGTCGAGATTTTCGATATGTCATAAATGACTCGAAATGCGCTAATGCACTCGATATGTTGCCTTGCGGCAACGAGATTTATATTATATCGAGTTTTGAGTGAAACGAAAAACCTATCGATTTTACGGCAGTAAAAATATCGAGCAAACGAAGTTTGCATATAGACAAATATTAAAAATATCTCTATGGCTCTGCTTTATCAAAAGTAATCGTCTTTTTCTTTATCTATGGCTTATAAAATCCAAAAGTTCAATATCTTTTGTCAGACAATCATCTGTTATTTCGTGTTCTTCCGTGTAGTCTGTTGAAAGATATTTTTTATTATCATCTGCAAAAACCGTTACTACTACGCTGTCTTCAGGATGCATATTCTGTGCAAGCACACAGCCAAGGAAATTTGCCCCTGACGAAATTCCAACGCCTATTCCAAGCTTTCTTGAAAGCATTTGCGCCATTATAATCGCATCTGTATCCCCTACGCTTACGACCTCATCAAGTTCTGAAAGCTTCACTATAGGAGGAATAAATTCATCCGAAATTCCCTGAATTTTATGCATTCCAACCTTATACCCTGTTGACAGAGTCGGCGAGTTTTTCGGTTCTAACGGATGCACCTTACACTTCGGGTTTTCCTCTCTTAATCTTCTTCCTATACCCATTATTGTTCCGCCTGTTCCAACACCTGCAACAACCGCATCTGCACATAATCCAAGTCTTTCAAGCTGAGTGCATATTTCTCTTCCTGTTGTTTCATAATGAGTCTCCGTGTTATCCTCATTTGAGAACTGGCAGGGAAGAAAGATATTTCCGTTTTTATAAAGGTCTTCCGTCATTTTTATTGAGCCTAAAAATCCGCCCTCTTCCTTTGATACAAGGCGAACTTCTGCACCATAGCTTTCCATAAGCTTTATTCTTTCTCGGCTCATCCAGTCAGGCATATAAATTACCACCTTATGCCCAAGATATGTACCAACCGCAGAAAAAGATATGCCTGTGTTTCCGCTTGTTGCCTCTGCAATAACATCGGTTTCCTTTATCTTATTCGTTCTGTACGCCTTTTCAAGAATATATTTTGCAACCCTGTCTTTTATACTTCCGCTTAAATTCATAGCTTCGTATTTTGCAAACACTCTTCTTTTCTGTCCCTTATATAGAAAATTTATCTCTAAGAGTGGCGTGTTCCCAATAACCCCGTCAAGGCTTTGGAACTTATTTAATACTGACACAAAATTATCTCCTTTACTAAAGCATTAATTCAGAAACTGCTTCTGCAAATTCTGACGGATTCTCAACAGGGAGTCCTGCAATCAAAAGCGCCTCATTATACAAAAGATATGCATACTTTTTCACTTTTTCCTTATCATCCCCCGAATATGCACCCTTAAGTGCTTCAAAAACCTTATGAGACGGATTTATTTCAAGAACTCTCTGAGCTTTCGGGCTATCCTGATTTCCCGGAATGGAGGCAAAATATTTTTCCATTTCAAGAGTTATCTGGCCCTCTGTAGATAAACATACCGCATGGCTTTTCAGCTTGTTTGAGCATATAACACTATAAACCTTACCGTCGAGACTTTCCTTGATAAAATCAAGCATTTCCTTATTGTCTTCCGACTGTTTTTTAGTGTTTTCCTTTTCTTCCTCTGTTTCAAATCCCAAATCGTTATCATTAATAGATTTAAACTGTTTGCCCTCATATTCAGAAAGGATGTTCACAACAAACTCATCCACATCATCTGTCATATAAAGCATTTCATAGCCTTTTTCTTTTATTCTCTCTGTCTGTGGCAATTCATCAATAAGGTTTACTGACTCACCGCAGGCAAAGTAGATAAATTTTTGTTCTTCAGGCATTCTTGCAACATAATCCTTAATAGAAACAAGTCGTTGTTCCTTTGATGAATAGAACATCAAAAGGTCTTTCAGCATTTCCTTGTTCATTCCGAAATCATTAACAACCCCATATTTGAGCTGAAGCCCAAAAGAATTAAAGAATTTCTCATAGCTTTCAGGGTTTGCTGTCATCATCTTTAAAAGCTCGCTCTTGATTTTCTTTTCAAGATTGCCCGCAATGATTTTAAGCTGTCTGTCGTGTTGCAAAAGCTCTCTTGAAATATTTAGAGAAAGATTTCCAGAATCTACAACACCTTTCACAAATCTGAAATGTTCCGGCAAAAGGTCTTTGCATTTATCCATAATCAGAACTCCGCTTGCATAAAGCTGGAGACCTTTTTCATATTCCTTTGTGAAATAGCCAAACGGCACTTTCTCAGGAATAAAAAGCATAGCCTTATATGAAACTGCTCCTTCTGCATTGACACGGATAACTTTTAATGGTGCATCAGAATCATAAAAATGCTCCTTATAAAATTCCCCTGCTTCCTCATCCGAAACTTCGTTTTTTGATTTGTGCCAAACAGGTATCATACTGTTTACAGTCTCTATTTCAGTATATGTTTCATATTTAGTTTTGGCATTTCCGTTTTCATCTTTTTCCCCTGTTTCAACCTGTCTTGTCTTTTCAACATCGCATTTTATGGGGTATCTTATATAATCCGAATATTTTTTTATAAGTGAACGGATTTTATAGCTTTCAAGATATTCACTATAGCTTTCTTCTTCGCTGTCTTCTTTAATATGCATAATTATATCTGTGCCGAGATTATCTTTTTCTGCCTCTGTTATAGTGTAGCCATCTGTTCCCTCGGACTCCCAGCAAAATGCTTCTTCGCTGCCATACGCCTTTGAGATAACAGTGATTTTATCAGCCACCATAAATGCAGAATAAAATCCAACACCAAACTGACCGATAATATCAATATCTTCTTTACCTATTTCATCCTTTAGCTCATTTTTAAACTTAAAGGACCCGCTTTTCGCAATAACACCAAGGTTGTTTTCCATATCCTCCTTGGTCATACCGATACCGTTATCCGAAACGGTGAGAGTTCTTTTTTCCTTTTCAATTTTAATTCTTATATTAAAATCACTTCTTGAAAGACCAACCTTGTCATCTGTAAGAGAAATATAACATAGCTTGTCTATAGCATCGGATGCATTTGATATAATTTCCCTTAAAAATATTTCCTTGTGAGTATAAATCGAATTTATCATAAGGTCAAGAAGTCTTTTAGACTCTGCCTTAAACTGCTTTTTTCCCATTTTTATCCTTCTTTCTTATCCTTCGTAAGATGCTACAGCAAGAGCTGCACCAATAATTCCCGCATCATTAAACAGTGTTGCGGTGGTTATTTCTGTTTTCTCTCTGTATTTGTTATAGTCATATTTCTTTGCAAACTCAATTATAGGTTTGATAAGATAATCTCCTTCTTTACTTATACCGCCGCCAATAACAAGTTTTTGAGGCTGAAATATATTTATCATATTCACTATTCCGTCTGCAACATATTTTGTGTATGCTTCAACAACCTGAATACCAACCTTATCTCCCATTTTTGCTGCATCAAAGGCGACTCTTCCGTTTACTGTGCCTCTTTCTTTTGCAATTGTGTTCATAAGACTTTCCGGATGCTTATGCATTGCAATCTTGGTCTGGTTAATAAGAGCAGTAACAGATGCATAAGTCTCCCAGCATCCTGATCTTCCGCAGGAACAAGGAAGTCCATTGTGTATGAATACAGTATGCCCAAGTTCGCCTGCAGCTCCGTTAAATCCACGATATATTTTTTTGTTTAAAATAATACCTCCGCCAACACCTGTTCCAAGTGTAACCGCCACAAAACTATCTACATTATCACCGCTTACCATATATTCAGCATAAGCTGCTGCATTTGCATCATTTTCAAGTGCAACCGGCTTGTCATAATATTTCTTTATTTCTTCTGCAATGGGAGCATCATAAATCCTTAGATTTTCCGCATTTATAAGAACCCCTTCAGCATTATCAACCGCACCGGGACAACCAACTCCAAAGCCTTTTACGGATGACATATCAAAGCCCGCCTCTTTTGTTACCTTTTCAGAAAGTTTTATCATATCAGCAACAATTTCCTGATAGCTTCTTCCGGCTAATGTCGGAGCCATATCCTGCTTTATAATTTTCCCGTCCTCTGAAACCAACCCAACTGCAATATTAGTTCCACCTAAATCTATCCCTATATACATAACATAGCCCCCTTATAGTACTAACTTAATTTAAACTACATTATACATAATTATACAGTTTTTGTAAATAGATTTAATACAAAAAATTGCATTTGTTGTTAATTTTAATAAAAAATTAATAATTTCCGAAAATACTGTAGACAAACAACAAATTATGTTGTATAATAACTAAAATAATGATTTGTTGAAAGAGGGCTTTATATGAGCAAACTTATTGTTCCTGACCATTCTCTTATAAAACATAAAATTTCTATTTTGCGAGATAAGGAGACCGACGTTAAAAGTTTCCGAAATCTTGTTGGCGAAATCGCTATGCTTGTTGGCTATGAGGTGACAAAAGATTTGCCAATGGAAAATAAAGTTGTTGAAACTCCCCTTTGTGAAACTATGGGAAGTTTTATAAATAATCAGGTTGTTCTGGTTCCGGTTTTAAGAGCGGGTCTTGGTATGGTTGATGCGTTTTTAAGCCTGCTTCCTGCCGCAAAGGTTGGTCATATCGGTCTATCCAGAAATCACGAAACTCTTTTGCCTGAGGAATATTACTGCAATCTTCCAAAAGACATTGCAGAAAGGGAAGTTTTTGTTTTAGACCCTATGCTTGCAACAGGCGGAAGTGCATCTTTCGCAATTGATTGTATTAAAAAAAGAGGAGCATCAAAAATTCGTTTTATCGGAATAATCGGCGCTCCCGAAGGTGTACATCTTCTCCAGAAAAATCATCCTGATGTTGATATTTATCTTGCAACTCTTGATGAAAAGCTTAACGAACACGGCTATATTATGCCCGGTCTCGGAGATGCTGGAGACAGAATTTTCGGCACCCTTTAATTTCAGTAAATAAGACAACCTCTGCCGGTTGTCTTTTGTTTAAATATTGTTTATATAGAAAAGGAGATTTTACTATGGCTTTTTATTTTGATGAACCTTCCCATACCTTTAGTGAATATCTTTTGGTTCCAGGATATTCTTCATCTGAATGTATGACAGACAATGTTAGTTTAAAAACACCTCTTGTTAAGTTTAAAAAAGGTGAAGAACCTGCAATTTCAATGAATATACCTATGGTTTCTGCAATTATGCAATCTGTTTCTGATGATAACCTTGCAATTGCCCTTGCAAAAGAGGGGGGCGTTTCCTTTATCTATGGCTCACAGACTATTGAAAGCGAAGCTGAAATGGTTAGAAGAGTTAAAAACTACAAGGCAGGCTTTGTTGTTTCCGATTCAAACATCGGACCAGATAGCACTCTCCAAGACATATTAGAACTTAAGGAAAAAACAGGCCATTCAACTGTTGCCGTTACTGATGACGGAAGTGCAACAGGAAAACTTTTAGGTATTGTTACAAGCCGTGACTACAGAGTTTCAAGAATGGAAAAATCCCTTAAAGTTAAAGAGTTTATGACTCCTCTTGATAAGCTTATTACTGCAAAAGACGGTATCACTCTTAAAGAGGCAAACGACATAATCTGGGACAACAAGTTAAACTCCCTTCCTATAGTTTCTGATGATGGCAGACTTATCTCTTTTGTTTTTAGAAAAGACTATTCATCTCACAAGGAAAATCCAATGGAGCTTCTTGATGCTTCAAAGAGATATGTTGTTGGCGCAGGTATCAACACAAGAGACTATGAAGAAAGAGTTCCTGCACTTATTGAAGCAGGTGCTGATGTTCTTTGTATTGATTCATCAGAAGGTTTCTCAGAATGGCAGTCAAGAACTCTTAAATTTATCCGTGATAAATATGGTGACACTGTTAAGGTTGGTGCTGGAAACGTTGTTGACCGCGAAGGCTTCAGATTTTTAGCAGAAGCAGGTGCTGACTTTATTAAAATCGGTATTGGCGGCGGTTCAATTTGTATTACCCGTGAACAAAAGGGTATCGGCAGAGGTCAGGCATCTGCTGTTCAGGAAGTTGCTGCTGCAAGAGACGAGTATTTTGAAGAAACAGGTATTTATATTCCGATTTGTTCTGACGGCGGTATTGTTCACGATTATCATATTACACTTGCACTTGCTATGGGTTCAGACTTTGTTATGCTTGGCAGATATTTTGCCCGCTTTGACGAAAGCCCCACAAATATCGTTAACATAAACGGAAACTATATGAAAGAATACTGGGGTGAAGGCTCTGCAAGAGCAAGAAACTGGCAGCGTTATGATATGGGCGGTGCAAGCAAGCTTTCATTTGAAGAAGGCGTTGACTCATATGTTCCTTATGCGGGAAGTCTAAAAGATAACGTTAGACTTACACTTGGAAAGGTAAAATCAACAATGTGTAACTGCGGTGTTCTTACAATTCCTGACCTTCAGAAAAATGCAAAGATGACACTTATCTCTGCAACAAGCATTATCGAGGGTGGCGCACACGATGTTGTGCTTAAAGATAAGAACGTTATCCCTGTTAAATAGTTTATGATATTAAACACAAAAAGGATGTGAATTTTTTCACATCCTTTTTTATTTTAAGCTTTCTGCTATAACCTTTGCGGCACACTGTGCTCCATATATGGCTTCCTTTAAGGTGTTTCCGCTTGTTCCTACCTCTAAAATCATACTCCCCTGAGTTAAATGTTCGTTAAACCTTTCTTTTCTTAAATTTATCCCTCTCATTAAGCCCGGATATTTGCTTTCTATTTTATTCTGCAGGTTTACTGCAACCTGCAGATTTTTTCTCCATTCCGGGTGAGAAAGTCCTCCCGCATCTGTTCCTATTACAAACATAAGTTGAGCAGCTTTTTTCCCTTTTATTTCAGTTACCACCTTTGCTTTTGTTCCATCTCCATAAACTATTGCGTCTCTGTGTACATCAATTATCATTTTTATTGAGGGATATTTTTTCAGGTATTCCTCCCCCGTTTTTAATGAATTTGCATAAGAGCCATTATAATTGGGATAATCGTGAAGTGTTGTGTCGTGAACTACATCTATACCGTTTTCCTTAAAAATCTCCGCCATACATTCTCCAACCTTCACCACATTTTTGCTTAAATCCTGACTTCTGTCGCTCACTGTGTTATCATAATATTCTACACCCTCTTCGGTATAGCTTTCTGTGGCATGAGTATGTAAAATCAAAATTTGCGGACCGCTTTTATCTAAAACAACAGGGGATGCCTCCGAAAGCATCTTTGAAACATCCACCGAATATCCGGTTTCATTTTTTATCAATATCTTTTTCCCGCTGTCTGAAAGATTTTTTATCTGGGATGTGTCAACACTTTTTATGGGATACTTTTTTTCATCCTTTATATCAGGCGAGGCTTTTGTTTTCTGTGTGTCTGCATTTTCGGGATTATATACTGATATAGCTCCCCCATCATCTGCTGTCTGCCACAAGGGAGATTTTTTATAAACTGATATTTCAGGAAATTCACTTTCAATTAAACTGAAATAATCTCCAGGATAAAAGCCTGTGAAGGTTGATACCATACTGTTTATAAATTTAATAAATCCTATTTCTCCTCTTTCTTTTTCAGAAAAAGAATTAATTCCGAAATATAAAATTAATCCCGCAAGAGACAAAACAAAAAAAAGAAAAAGGGTTCTTATTACCTTTCTTAAATCTATAATAACCGCCCTGTATGCCTTTTTTCTTATTCTCAAAACAGCACTCACCTCTTCTTACAAAAAATTAAAGACAAGCCTTGCTGCTTGTCTTTAATTATATGAGAGATTTTAAAATTATATTCCTAATATCTATATATCTCCAGCTCTTCCAAGGTTAGTCCTCTGTGGAGTGCAAGATTTATTCCGTCTGCAATAATTCGGGAAAGCCTTTCAACGGACTCATCAATTTCCTTGGGTGTTACAATAAAGTTTCCAACAGCAGGAGAAAGCGCCTGCTTTATAATCGGCATATTATCCTCCTCTTCTATTACGCTCAGCATTTTATATAAAGGTTCGTTGTCTTTTGCGTGTTCTTCAAGACTCCCAACCACAAGTTCAATAGTGTCACCTGCTATGGTTGCGGCATCAACAACGGTCGGAATACCAATTGCAATTACGGGAACGCCTAACGTTTTTTCATCAAGTGCCATTCGCCTGTTTCCAACCCCGGCTCCCGGAACAATTCCTGTGTTTGAAATCTGAATGGTTGAATTTATTCTGTCAATTTTTCTTGAGCATAGTGCATCAATTGCTATAACAAGGTCAGGCTTAACCCTCTTGCATAGACCCTTCACAATTTCTCCCGTTTCTATTCCCGTTATACCAAGCACACCTGGAGCAACCGCCGAAACAGATGAAAGTCTTTCATCAATTTCATCGGGCATATATTTTTCAAGATGCCTTGTCACAAGAATATCCCCAACAGTTTTCGGCCCCAGAGAATCTGCTGTTATATTCCAGTTTCCAAGACCTATAACAAGGGTTGTTTTTACCTCAGTTTCAATAAGCTTTTCTATTTCATCCCTGCATATTTCCATAAGCTTTATGTTGAGGTTATTATACCCTGCAAAATCCTTAGGAAACTCTATTGTTACATAAGTTCCCATCTTTTTATTAAGAGCCGCCTCGCCCTCATCATCTTCAATTTTGACCCTTGTTACTATTATATATTCACCGTTTTTTTCACTCTCAACGCTGACGCCCTTTATATCTTCCTCTTCCTGAGTTTTTGCTGCCTCAAAATATAACTCCCTCGCCTCAAGAGCAAGGTCGGTTCTCGCGTATTCTTTCACCCTTCATTCCTCACTTTTAAAAAGTATCTTTTCAAATATTATGCCTTATATATTCAAAAAAATTCCTTTTAAAAAAATAAAAAAGTCGGAGTTACCGACCTTTATTCTGAGAGATTTTCCCATTCTTCATAATATTCTTCCAAAGCTTTCTTAATTTCCTCAAGCCTTGCACACTTTTCATTCATCAGGGTATAATCAGAAAATACTTTTTCATCCGTCATTTCTGTTTCGATTTTAATACTTTCTGTCTCTCCCTCTTCAATAAGCTTTTCAAGCTCTCTTATACGATTTTTACGTTTTGCCTCCTGCTGTCTCATTTCTTTTGTTTTAAAGCCCTGCTTGTTATCTTTTTTCTCTGCATCCTGAGCTTTCTTTATTCTTTTTTCTTCAGCCTCTCTTGACGCATCCTCTGACATTTTCTCCATATACTTATCAAATCCGCCGTCATATGTCACAGCCTCATTTTCTTTTATTTCAATTATCTTATGAGGAACCTTATTAAGAAGATATCTGTCGTGAGACACGAAAATAAGGGTTCCTTCATAATCTGCCATGGCTTTTTCAAGAATTTCCTTTGAAGCAAGGTCGAGATGGTTTGTAGGCTCGTCCAAAATAAGAACATTTGCCCTCTCCAGCATAATTATACAAAAGGCAAGCTTGGCTCTTTCCCCTCCGCTTATAACCTTAACCGGCTTATAAACCTCTTCCTGACTTAAGAGCACATTACCAAGCATTCTTCTTATTTCGCTTTCGTTTATATGAGGAAATCTGTCCCATAATTCAGAAATTGCGGTTTTTTCATAATCAAGATTTAAATTTTCCTGCTCATAATAGCTGACAGTTGTGTTCTTTCCCCACACAACACTTCCGCTATCTGGTGGAATTATGTTGAGTATAGTCTTTAAAAAAGATGATTTTCCTATACCGTTTTCACCTATTATGGCAATTTTTTCCCCTCTTTTTATATCAAGAGAGAGATTTCTTGTTAAAACCTTTCGATTTTCTCCCTCGCCCACAGCAACGGTCAAAGATTCTGTTTTCAAAACATCCTTATATGGCTCCTTATCTGTTTCAAAACGGAGCTTCATTTGTTTCAAATCGCCAAGGGGTTTTTCAACAAGCTCCATACTTTCAAGTGCTTTTATTCTTGACTTTGCACTTTTAGAAGTTGATGCTCTTGCTATATTTTTTTCAATATAGGTTTCCATTTCAGCAATCTGTTCCTGCTGTTTTTTATATTCCTTTTCCTGCCTTGTGACTCTTTCTTCCTTAAGAATAAGATATTTTGAATAATTTCCCTTATAGGTATAAAGTCTTCCTCTTTCAAGCTCAAAAATTTCGCTGACAGTTTTGTCAAGGAAATATCTATCGTGGGAAATAACAAGTATTGCCCCCTTATAGGAAAGAAGATAATCTTCAAGCCATGCAAGGGTTTTGAAATCAAGATGGTTTGTTGGCTCATCCAGAATTAAAAGGCCAGGCTCTTCAAGAAGAAGTTTGGCTATCATAAGTCTTGTCTTCTCCCCACCTGAAAGAGTGCTTATAACCGTGTCTTTTGGTTTGTCAGAAAAACCCATACCCGTCAGCACGGTGCTTATTTTCACATCGACATTATATCCGTCACGGCTGTCCATAAACGCCTGAAGTCTGTTATATTCTGCCATAATCCGTCTGTGTTCTGCTTCATCATCCGTCGGCTCCGACATTCTTGCTTCAAGCTCACGCATTTTTCTTTCAGCATTTTCCACATCAGAAAAAGGCTTTCTCATTTCAGCCCCGATGGTTGAGCCTGATTCAAGCCCTCCTGTTTGCTTCAAATAGCCAAAGCTAAGTCCCGATGCCTTAAATATTTCTCCCTCTTCGTATCTTAGTTCGCCGCATAAGACATTTAAAAGGGTTGTTTTTCCCGCACCGTTAACTCCGATAAGACCATATCTGCCCTTTTCTTCAATTGTGAAATTTATATCCTTTAAAATGTGGTTTTCTCCAAAATATTTATTTAAACCACTAACCGATATCAGCATAATTATTCCTCTATTTTTGTAACTTTAAGTCCCGTTTTCTTGTTTTTAAATATAAGTTTTACTAAGGCGAAAGCAACTACAATACCCAAGGCACTGCCAATTAGTGCACTGTTTTCGTTTTTATAAAGAGACCATCCAAGAACAGCCCCCACAATTAAAAAAAGCACAAAAATCCCATATCCAAATATTGCATAAGTATAAAAAAGCTTATCATCCATTGTGATTAGAACCTTATCCCCCACCTTTGGTGTAAAATTAAATTCCTTTTCAATATCTGCATCTATAAAATGATTTTTAAGTTCACAGCCTGAGCAGGATGCACAGTTTCCACCGCAGGCAGATTCACGAAGGACCTTGATTTTTGCTTTCTTTCCGTTTATTTCACTTATAACACCGTTATTTTTCATACTTTCTTTTGCTCCTTGGCAAGATTTAGCATCTCTTTTGCATTTTCTAAGGTAAGCTCGGTTATATATGCCCCGCCTATAATTCTTGCAAGTTCATTTATTCTATCTTCTTCACCTAAAAGAGTAACATCTGTTCTTGTTATATCATTATTTGTTTCCTTATGGATTAAATAATGATTATCTGCCATTGATGCAAGCTGGGAAAGATGAGTGATTGAAAACACCTGCTTTTTCCTTGAAAGACGGCTCAGCTTTTCTGCAATCTTTTGTGCCGCTCTTCCGCTTACACCTGTGTCGATTTCATCAAAGATAAGTGTTTCTGCATCATCCGAATCTGCAAATATTGATTTTATTGCAAGCATAATTCTTGAGAGCTCGCCCCCTGATGCAATTTTCGAAAGGGGCTTTAAATCCTCTCCCGGGTTTGCAGAAATTAAAAATTCAACCTCATCCGCTCCGTTTGACGAAAGGGAAGTCTCTCCGTTTTCGTTTTTATTTTCTCTTACATCAGCTTTGAAAACAACTTTTGGCATATCAAGCTCAAAAAGCTCTTTCATTATTTCAACATCAAGCTTTTTTGACGCATCTTTTCTTTTTTCACTTAAAATTTTCGCATATTCAAGCGCCTTTTCATAAAGATGTTTTTCTTCTTTCATAAGCTTTTCAAGAAGCTCCTCGCTTCCCTGAAGTTCTGATAGTTCTTCTTCTATTTTGTCCCTGTATAACAAAATTTCTTCTTCATTTTCACCATATTTTCTGCAGAGAGAATTAATCACATCAATTCTATTATTAAGCTCATTAAATTCACCCTCGTTAAAATCTGCTTTTCCCGATTTTGAACCAAGTTCCGATGCAATATCCTCTATCTCTATTAGGCTTGAATTTAGCCTTTCTGCAAATTCAGATAAAGATGAATCATATTCCGATACCCCATTTAGACTTTTTATAGCCCCCGAAAGAAGGTCATAAACATTTTCTTCCCCCGAATAAAGTCTCTCATAGGCATCATTTATCCCTGATAAAATATTTTCAATATTTGAAAGATAGGCTATCCTCTCTTCTATATCAGCTTTTTCTCCTTTTTTAAGCCTTGCGGAATTTATTTCATTAAGCTGAAATAAAAGAAGTTCGCATCTTCTCGCTTTTTCCTGTTCATTTTCATTAAGGGAACTTATTTTTTCCCTGATTTCTTTTAGCTTTCTATATGTTTCCTGATATTTTTCTTTTATATCTAAAATCTTTGCAAAGCTATCCAAAAAATTTATATGATTACGGTTTGACAAAAGAAAGTGATTATCATTCTGTCCATGAATATCACAAAGGTGCTTTGCAACCTCTTTTAACACGCTGTTTGTTACGGTCATTCCGTTTATTCTGGCTGTGCTTTTTGAATCATTCGTTATCTGCCTTGTTAAAATAACATCATCTTCAGCATCAATACCAAAATCCGAAAGCAGACTGCTTATCTTTTCATTTGAAGAAAAAAGAGCATTAACAACTGCCTTTTCCTCTCCGCTTCTTACAAGCTCTTTTCCCCCGCGTCCGCCTAATGCCATATTTATAGAGTCAATAAGAATAGACTTTCCTGCTCCGGTTTCACCGGTTAAAACATTAAAGCCTTCCGAAAAATCAATTCTTACCTCTTCAATTACTGCAACATTTTTTATATATAGTTCCTTTAGCATCCAATCATCCTACCTAAAGTTTAACTTTTCTCTTATATTATCAAAAAAATTACGGTTTGTTATTTTTAAAAGCTTTGTATGCACTGATGATGCTTTAACCTTAACACTTTCGCATCTTCCAAGAACTCTCACCTTTTTCCCGTCAACAGTTAAAACCGCTTCGCATCTGTATGGCGGAAGAGCCTCTGCTATTATCTCACTTGTTGCTGGAAGAACAGTACTCCTTACCGTGAGACTGTGGGGGCAAACCGGTACTGTGAGTATGCAGGAAAGACTTGGATGAATAACAGGGCCTCCTGCTGACATTGAATATGCTGTTGAGCCTGTTGGAGTTGAAAATATAACTCCGTCCGCCGTATATTCACTCATAACCGTTCCGTCAACACTCGTTCTCAAGGTTACCATTTTTGAATCCGCACCGCGGATAACCGCATCATTAAAGGCTATATAGCTTTCAATTTCCTCACCCCCTGAGCAAACCGAAACCTCAAGCATCATACTTTCCATTATCTCATAATTTCCTGAAAAAACATCATCAAAAACGGACTTATCATCTTTTTCCGCCTGAGTTAAAAATCCAAGATGACCAATATTTATGCCCATAACGGGAACCCGGAATTTTGCCGCATTTTTAGTGGCATTTAAAACCGTTCCGTCTCCGCCAAGTGCCACAATAAGGTCCGCTTTTTCAAAAAAGCTTTCCTCTGGGAGAAACTCTGCACCCTCTATATTTGCATAGGAAAATTTGTCGGAAAGAAGAACTGTTTTTCCAAATTTTCTTATTTCCTTTGCTGTTTCTTTTGTATATTCAAGCTTCGGGTCTTTATCAAGATTTGGGAAAATTGCTATTTTTTCCATAACATAAAACCTCTTTACCTAATTTATATCAAGACTGTGAGAAAGCTCCACAAGTTTTTCCGTATCAAAGCTTTCCGATTTTCCGCCTTTTTTCACAAGCATCAAATATTCAATATTCCCCTCAGGTCCTTTAACAGGAGAATAATCAAGGGCTACAACCGAAAAACCAATGTCCTCTGCAATTTTTATGCAGCCGTCAACAACCTCTTTATGAACAGCCTTGTCTCTTACAACTCCTTTTTTGCCTACCTTTTCTTTCCCTGCTTCAAACTGAGGCTTTATAAGGCAAACACCCATTCCGTTATCCTTTAAGAGAGAATAGGCAACGGGAAGCACAAGCTTTAAAGAAATAAAGGAAACATCCACTGAGAAAAAATCAAGTTCCTCACCTATATCTTCTTTTGTTACATATCTTATATTGGTTCGCTCCATATTTATAACTCTTTCGTCACATCGGAGTTTCCATGCAAGCTGTCCATACCCTACATCAACAGAAAAAACTTTCTTTGCTCCGTTTTGAAGCATACAATCGGTGAATCCGCCCGTTGATGCACCAATATCCATACACACAGAGCCTTCCAATTCAACAGGAAAAACCTGCATCGCTTTTTCAAGCTTTAATCCGCCTCTGCTCACATACTTCTGGGATTTCCCGCGAACTTCAATATTTTCTTTCCCTGTTACCTGACAACCCGCCTTATCTGCTTTTACGTTGTCTATGTATATTTCTCCTGCCATAATCATTGCAAGTGCCGCAGATCTGCTTTTTGCAAGACCTTCCTCTGCAAGATAAACATCAAGTCTTTTTTTCTCCATTTTATCAAAACCTTTAATTTTTATATTCTTCTTCAATTCTGTCTGCAATATTTTCTTTTGTTATTCCGTTCAGGCTTTTAAGCTCCGAAATTGTTCCGTGAGGAAGCGGTCTGTCTTCATAACCAAAAGTCAGAATTTTTCTTCCCAAAGTCCTCATCACCGCATCCGAAAGACCTCCGATTTTAACATTGTCTTCTATTGTTGCAACAACCTTAATTCCTTTTGACTCCCTTAAAACAAGTTCTTCATCAAAGGGCTTTAAAAATCTTGCATCAATAACCTTTGCACTTATTCCTCTCTCTTCAAGAATTTTCGCAGAGCAAAGAGCCTCATTAAGAGTTGTTCCAATACTGATTATCAAAACATCATTTCCATCTCTTACAATTTCAGCCCTGCCCATTTCAATTTTTTCTTCGCTCTTATAATAATCCTCTGCCCTGCCTCTCGGATACCTGACTGCCACAGGCTGATTGCAACGATTAACAGCAAAGTCCAGCATTTTTTCCATCTGTGTTTTTCCCGACGGTGCCATAATAACCATCCCCGGAATATGGGAAAGATAAGAAAGGTCATATATCCCCTGATGGGTTTCTCCGTCTGCCCCAACGGCTCCTGCACGGTCTATGGCAAATACAACGTGGTTTTTGCAAAGAGCTGTATCGTGCAATATCTGGTCATATGCCCTTTGCAGGAAAGTTGAATATACTGCAAAAACAGGAACTAAGCCCTCTTTAGAAAGCGCAGATGCAAAGGTTACAGAATGCTCTTCTGCAATCCCTGAATCAAAAAACCTTTCCGGAAACTTTTCAGAAAATTCACAAAGTCCTGTTCCCTGAGGCATTGCCGCAGTTATACATACTATATCTTTATTTTTTTTCGCAAGTCTTACAATTTCTCTGCCAAAAACATCCGAATAAGTTTCACCCTCTGCTTTTACCAGAATTTTACCTGACTCTGCATCAAATTCGCTGACTCCATGAAAGCTGTCGGGATTTTCTTCTGCGAGCTGATAACCTTTTCCTTTTTTGGTTTTTACGTGAACCAAAACGGGGGTGTTACTGTTTTTCACATATTCAAAGACACATTCAAGTGACCTTATATCATGTCCATCAACAGGCCCGTAATACTTAAAACCTAAGTTTTCAAAAATACCTTTTCCGAGGGTTATTTTCTTTATATAATCCTTTATTCCCGCAAGAATATTTATCAGGGTATCTCCCTTTGGAAGCACTCTTGCAACGGCTTTTAACCCTGATTTTATTTTAAAATACAAGGTGTCATTCCTGAACTTTTTCAAATACTTTGAAAGTCCGCCCACGTTTTCGGATATTGACATTCCGTTATCATTCAAAACCACAATAAGAGGAACCTTTCTGCCTCCTGCATTGTTAAGTCCCTCATAGGAAAGTCCACCCGTTAAAGCTCCATCGCCGATTATGGCAACTGCATGGCACAACTCGCCTTTAAGCTTTATGCCTTCGGCAAACCCAAGTGCTGCCGACACGGAATTAGATGCGTGTCCCGCCTGAAAAACATCGGCCGGGCTTTCATCAGGTCTTGGAAAACCACTTACTCCGTCAAGCTTTCTGAGAGTTTTAAACTCGTCCCGTCTCCCAGTTAAGATTTTATGAGTGTATGCCTGATGCCCTACATCCCACACAATTTTATCCTTTTCAGGGTTAAACACTCTGTAAAGGGAAAGTGTCAGTTCAACCGTTCCAAGATTTGAGGCGAGATGTCCGCCTGTTCTGGATATATTCTCTATCATAAAATGACGGATTTCCTCTGCAAGAATATTCAGTTCTTTATATGAAAGTCCTTCCAAATCGGAAACTGACTTTATTTTTTCAAGCATTCCCATCTTTTGCTCCCTGTTTTTTTTTTCCCTTTTCAAAGCCGAATATGGCAAGAATTTTTGCAACTGCATAAATAATTCTGTTATTATATTTAATGGCAACGGTTTTGCAAAGAGCCTTTCCGCTGACCGTCAGTGCTGCAACCAGTCCTGTTATTCCAAGAGAACATATTAAAACCATAAGCCCTCTGTTTTCTTTGTTTAAAAAAGCGATAACTGCAGCCGCCGCACTACCGCTGACAATACCGCAAATATCGCCGACTATATCATTACAAAAATTAGCCGCCTTGTCCTTTGCCCTTATAAGACGGATGGCAGCCTTTGAACCATTTATTTTTTTTGCCGCCATAGAATGAAAAGCGGTTTCCTCAGCAGTTGTAACAGCAGTTCCTATAAGGTCGAATATTATACCAACCGAAATAATAAAAAGTAAAATAAGAACTGCAACAAGGATACTTGCTCTGTCCATAACTGCAGTTGAAAAAAGATTAAAAACAGCAGAAAGCACAAAGGTTAGAATAAGGGTTTTTATTACCCATTTTACATCTATCCTTTGCGAATTGGAAGCTGCAAATTTGACTTTTTTGTTTAATTTGTTCTTTTTCAAGACTCTATCCTCTGTTTAAAAAATATTAAGGGTAGCATAGGCAGTAAATATTGTGTCTTAGGTCAGGTTGGATTTCCCAGAAGCGTGCCGATTTGTCGCCAAAAAGGCCGTTTCCGATTAAACGCTTCTACGCCCCATAAAGAGGCATTACCTGATTGCCACTGAGTACACACTGCAATCCTGCTTATGCCTTTGCCGGTCTAGGAGTTTTCCTCAACAACAGCTGTCAGTTCTTAGCCTCTTTTGCAGACACGGTTTCAAAAAGCAATAACCTTAAAGCGTTGGCCGACGCATTTAAGGTCTGATCCTTTATCCACCGCCCCCACTCAAGGCAGGCTACGCTGTCCACAGCACTTTCTTTGCACCGCAACACAGGTTTCATCCTGTTTCGTACACCGCCACTCATAGGAGACAGGCACAACAACAGGTCTCCACGGAAAAGGGGTCAACGCCCACATGCCATTGCGGATCGCCCCTAAACCTTAACTCCCAGCACACGCCCCCGACTGGGCGTCAAAAGCGAGCACAAGGAACTTCATCGATATGCCCTTCAACGGATTTTTAGGCCCGCCCTGGGAACCGATGCTGTTGACTAGAATACCGTTACCCTATATTTTACTAGCATATATTATACAATATTTATTTATTGTTGTCAATCACACTTTTATCCTATAACCCTTGACAATTATACAAAATATCTTTATAAATTATTGAAAATTTCTGTTTTATATGGTATAATAAAACAAATATTCGTTATACTGCTACCGAGTAGTGAAATGCAACAGCATTCGTGTACACATCGTTAGGTCTTAGAAGATGTGTAAAACGAATGCTTTTTTTAGGGGGATATTATGAAATACTTTAAAATGTTCGCAGATTATTTTACCAAAGGGGAATTTATCCTTTGGTGCATATCCGTCATTTCCATTATTTTTTCTTTCTGGGTTTTTGACGGCAAAAACTATATAGTTCTCTCGGCATCCTTAATAGGAGTTACCTCCCTTATATTTAACGCGAAAGGAAATCCCTTTGGTCAATTTCTGATGATTATTTTCAGCTTACTTTATGGTTTTATTTCCTTTAGCTATTCTTATTACGGCGAAATGATAACTTATCTTGGAATGACTTTGCCTATGGCAGTGTTTTCTCTTATTTCCTGGTTGAAAAATCCATACAACGGAAACAAATCTCAAGTAAAGGTAAATCAAATAAGCAAAAGAGAACACCTGATTTTGCGGATTATAACTTTACTCGTTACTTTTATATTTTACTTCATATTGAAATTCTTCGACACTGCCAATATTATTCCAAGTACCCTTTCTGTCACAACAAGCTTTATCGCAGTTTATCTCACTTTCAGACGAAGTCCTTACTTTGCCATAGGCTACGCCGCAAACGATATTATATTAATCATTCTGTGGATTATGGCTTCACTTTATAACAAAACTTATATATCTGTTGTCATTTGCTTTATTGTCTTTTTAGTAAACGATATATACGGATTTATTAACTGGCAAAAAATGGAAGCAAAACAGCACAGCAATCTATAAGATAAAATTTCTTTTATCCTACATTATGGAATATATAAGCTTTGCCGCCTCTGCTTTTGTGAGATTACCAAGAGGCTTGACTTTGCCGTCGGTATATCCTTTCATCGCTCCGATTGAGACAAGGGTTTCTATACCCTCCTCTGCCCATTTTGGAATTTCCCCTGCATCAGATAGTGATACCTCTTCTTTATAAAAACCCTTAGGCAGAGTTCTTGATATAATGGTTGCCGCCTCTGCTCTTGTCAGTTTATCAGAAAACGCAGACGATATACCTCCGTCAGGCATTGTTTTTCCTGACAGAATTCCCTTTTCATAAAGGGCTTTTATGCTTCCAACTGCCCATTTCGGTATTTCTTCACTATCTTTAAAGGGAAGGTCAACATCTTTAAATTCTTCCAGATTTATTCCAAGATAATTACACATCATTACCGAAAATTCCGCTCTTGTCATTTCTTTTTGTGGACGGAAGATAAGTCCCTCTTTTGTATTCTCACCGCTTATAATATCCTTTTCGTACATATAAGAGAGAATTTCCTCTGCCCAATGTCCCTCTGTGTCGGAAAATACGCAAAGTCCTGTATATTCTTCCGCATCAATTGTGCAGCAATTCGTGAAATCAAATTTATTTGTCACATAGAGAGTAATCTTATTTGCACCAAGAGGAATTTCTGCCTCGATTTCGCTCTCTTCTTCGTTATAATCAAAATCTATCTTCTCTCCATCTGCATAGAGACTTATTTTATCTTTCAAAACGGGGATATCATATTCATTTGAAAGATGTGCGCAGTACACATCATTTACTATTTCTGCACTTATTTGCGGATAATTCTTCCTGTCTTTTTCGTCAGGTTTATAGCTCACCGAAACCGGAACAGATACCCTTTTTTCACCTGCGGAAACAGTTATTTTCCCATCTCCTATAATGTGTTCCTTTGAAACAAAAACACCGCTATCCGAAATTGTTCCTATATCACCCTCTGTTTCCCATTTAAAAAGCTCATTTGTTCCAATTAAAACATTATATCCGCCATATGCCTCTGCATAAAGCTTAAGTTCCTTGCCGGGTTCAATCTTTATTTTATCAATATATTCGCCCTTTTCATTCTTAATTTTTATATCTGTGGGAGTTTTTAATACATTGACATCCATACGGGCAACCGCTCCGCCCGACTCTGCTTTTATACGGACTATCCCCTCATCCCTTGCCTCAAAAACACCAGTTTGACTTAAAACAGACTTTGCTCCCTCTGTTTCCACGCTTAAAACAGGTTTTTCAGGAAGCTCCATTGGATAAAAGGCTGTGTCTGTCATTTTAAGCTCAAAGCTTTTAGTTGCCCCATAGAGCATATAACAATTAAAAGGATAGAACACCAATGTTCCCGGCTTTCCCGTGGGGTCTTGATTATTTTCAAGGAAAAAGAAGGTTGAAACTTTTCTTTCTCTTCCGTCTGACGGAGAATTTTTTAAAGATGCAACCTTATCTCCCGGAAGAAGAGAAACAATACTTGTTGAGCCTCCGCCATCAAGATTTATAGCCTCCACACAGCCAAGCTCCCTCATTCTTTCTGCAAGAGTTTTAAGCTTAACACCATAGCTGTGTCCTGTTTGTCTTCCGTCTATTGTATATAAAATTATTGTGCCGTCTTCCTTAATTCCTATGGCACTTCTCGGTGCCGCTCCCTCTTCTAAATCAGGATTTATCTCACCCTTTGTTATAAGCTTTCCGCCAACTGCACCCATTCCAAGGTATATGTCTTTCCAACGCTCGTCTCCCTGAACACCGAACGAAATCTTAATCTTTTCTCCAACCTCAAGTGATGATATAGCATTTACATATTCTTCAGGGGCATTTTTATCCACTGTCAATACTATTTTTCCTTTTGGAATTTCTCTTTCTCCTTTAGTTTCTTCAACGGATTCAACAACCGCCTCAAGCACTTCGCCTAATTTCATCTTTCCATCCACTGAGCCTAACAAAACATCAATTCCCTCAGTTTCATTTTTTGTTGTTTCCGAAAACTTGTCCGTCATCATATAAATCGCATAAGGTTGGCGGTATTTGTTTATATTATGTATTAAGGTTTCTTCCCCGCTTTCCCTTATAAGCACAGAAAAAAGCTGAACATATGACATAAACGCTGTTCCGTCTTCCATTATTCCAAGACTGTCCTGCCCTGATGCATCCTTTGTTATAATTTCCCCATCTACAACAAGGTTGCTCATAGGCACTCCTGTTTTAAGAGAAAAAAAGTCTGCATTTATTCCTCCTACCAGATTAACATTTTCTTTTGAAAGTCTATCCACCTCATTTGAAATGGTTTCTCCTCCAAAAAGGTATTCCCCATTTGTTATAACGGGAGTAACTGCGGCATTTGGCGTGTAAGTTATATAATTTTCTGTTTGCTTGCCAACGCCCTTTTGGTCACTAAAAAAAACATTAGATGTGAAAGTTGTTCCCTTTCCTATTCCCACAGAATACCCTGTCACCTTCGACGTGCCAAGCACGGATGCATAGGCTGACACTGATAAGTTTGCTATAAATAAAACGGCAACAAAAGCCGATAAAAATTTCTTCATATTCTTGTCCTCCTTTTTGAAAATCACTTTTCAATTATAACACGAAAACTTTTCTTTGTAAATATAAAAGTAATTTGTAAATTAAGGATAAAACTGCTTGACGGAATATAAAGTTTTGAGTATAATATTATATAAAATGGGGTGATATAGCTTGGAGTATATTTTAAATATCGATTTTTATATTCTTAACTTTATTCAGAATTATTTAAGATGCGGTCTTCTTGACCATATTATGGTTTTTTTTACAAAACTTGGAGACGGCGGTCTTATATGGATTATTCTCACCCTTTTGTGTCTTTATTCCGATAAATACAGAAAGCTTGGTGCTGCTATGACTTTTTCACTTGTGGTTGCACTGCTTCTTGGAAACGAACTTTTAAAAGAGCTTGTAAGACGTCCCCGTCCTTTTACAACAGGTGAAATAAGTCTTTTAATTCCTCCACCATCGGGATTTTCATTTCCATCGGGACACACTATGGCATCCTTTGCGGCGGCAGGTGCGATTTATCTCCCTCATAAAAAGCTTGGAAAATGGGCACTTATATTAGCAATATTAATCTCATTCTCGAGAATTTATCTCTATGTGCACTTCCCCACAGATGTTATATGCGGGGTGCTGTTCGGACTTCTGTTCGGATATATGGGATGCGTGATTATCTATAAAAAATTTAGATTTTAAATTGAGGGATATAATGAATAAATTTTTTGGACATCTTAAAACTGTTTTAACTCATAAAAAAGCAGTTTTTTACCATGCGAGAAAGGTTGGAATCCCTATTCAGGGGTTTTTCCACGATATGTCAAAGTTTTCTCCCCCTGAATTCTTAGTGGGAATTAAATATTATTTTGGGGACAAAAGCCCCAACGAGGGAGAAAGACTCCGCTACGGATATTCAAAGGCATGGCTTCACCACAAGGGAAGAAACAGACATCATTTCGAGTACTGGACAGATTATAATATGAAGGAACGACGTGTTATGCCTGTAAAGATGCCTCTCATATTTGTAATCGAGATGTTTTGCGACAGGGTAGCCGCGAGCAAGATATATCAGGGTGAGAATTATACGGACAGCCACCCGATAGAGTATTTTGAAAGAGGAAAACCAAGCAGAAATATCCATCCGGAAACATCGGATTTTTTGGAATCGCTTCTTGTAATGCTCCGTGACAAGGGAGAAAAAGAGACCTTCGGGTATATAAAAAAGCTTGTGAAAAGCGGAAAAGAATACTGATAAAAAAGAACCTTCGGCCAAAGACGGTCGAAGGCTTTTTGTCCCCTGATATTTAATAATCACGGCGGCCGGGTTGGAATCAGTTTCAGCCGTTACAGAAACAGCAAAGGAAAATGATGGCGATA
>JAZSOT010000067.1:0-1615 GCA_045537065.1 Clostridia bacterium
GAGGGTGAAGTTAAGTAATTCAATAAAAAATCGCGCTCGCGGTTGCTTAACCAACAGAGAAGAGCAGGCAGGCCTTGTGTCTGTCTGCTTTTTTGGGTTCTATAATAAATGTTGGGGTGAAACCAACAGATATAGCGAATAAATTATAAAAAAGCAAAAAAAGAAAGAGCATATCTGAAAAAATCTGATAAAATGTTAATTGACGAGAAAAACATTATCGGAGGTTTCAGATATGCTCAATTCATATTATACCGAAACATTACTCGGATTGCAAGGGGTAGAAATAAAAAACATAGAAGAAAAAGAAGAAAACTACGAGATTTCAATTGAGCAGCCTCGTAGATACTGTATATGTCCCTGCTGCGGAGAAATGACTAACAAAATCCACGATTACCGTTATCAACGAATAAAAGAGCTTTCTGCATTTGAAAAGAGAGTTATCCTTATATTGCACAAACGTAGGTATATTTGTTCTTGTGGAAAGCGATTTGCTGAACCCAACACCTTTTTAGCCAAATACCAACGTATGACCCAAAGAGCAATTATGGGATTGTTAGAGAAATTAAGAGACAGCCGTTCCTATACATCGGTAGCGCGTGAATTTTGCATATCCACGTCAACGGTTATTCGCTTTTTCAAGAACATTCAATACAGTAAGCCAACAAAACTCCCCGAGGTCATAGGGATAGATGAATTTAAGGGAAACAGCGGTGGAGAGAAATTCCACGGCATACTTACCGACCTTGGAGAAAGAAAGGTCATAGATATTCTAAAAACACGCTATGAGCATGATTTATGCGACTATTTCAAGAAATATGACCGTACAGGCGTCAAATATTTTGTTAGTGATATGTACAAGCCATATGCCGAGATCGCTGAATATTACTTTCCGAACGCAACTTATGTCATAGATAGATACCATTGGGTAAGGCAAGCTGTATGGGCATTTGAGGCAGTAAGAAAAGAAGTTCAGAAACAGTTTTCTAAAAAGCATCGCATTTATTTCAAAAAGTCAAGATATCTGCTACTTAAGCATCAGTCCAAGCTAAAGGACGATGAGCTACGGCAGGTACTTATTATGCTGGATATATCCCCAACTCTATCTACCGCCTATTTCTTAAAGGAATTGCTTTATTCAATCCTGGATGAAACGGATCCGAATAAGCAAAAGAAACTCTTTTCCAACTGGATTGAGGAAGCCTCAGAGAGTGAGATCCCATCATTCGTCAAATGCGCCAAGACTTATTACAACTGGTTTTCACCAATTACCAATTCTTTTTTCTGCCCATATACCAACGGTTTTACCGAAGGCTGTAACAACAAGATCAAGGTTTTGAAGCGCAATGCCTATGGTTTACAGGATTTCAAGCGTTTTCGCAATAGAATACTTTTTATGTTTTCACACCAAACTCGCGCCGGCGCATAGGAAAAGCGCCACTCCGCTTCGCTTCGTGACGCTTTTCCTATGCAATTTGATAGTTCTTTATCTCTTAGTCAGATTTTTTCTACCCCAACTATTGACAAAGAGCCAAGATAAAAAAGACCGAATCTTTTGAAATTCGGTCTTTTTTTATTTGTCAATTTCTTGAAAATGCTTGCAATTACACAATATATA
>JAZSOT010000004.1:0-4114 GCA_045537065.1 Clostridia bacterium
CTTATGAAAAGGGGACATCGTCTTGTTGCCGATGATGCTGTTGAAATCAAAAAAGTTTCCTCCAAATCTCTTGTTGGTTCGTCCCCCGAAATCATCAGGCATTTTATTGAAATTCGAGGCATCGGCATTGTTGATGTTAAAAAGATATTTGGTATGGGCGCTGTAAAGGATACAGAAAAAATCAATATGGTTATCCATCTTGAAAACTGGCAAAGTGGAAAACAGTATGACAGATTAGGGCTTGTGGATGAATATACAAATATACTTGGTATAGACATTCCGTCTCTCACCATTCCTGTTAAGCCGGGACGAAATCTTGCCATAATTTTCGAAGTTGCGGCAATGAATAACAGACAGAGACGAATGGGATATAATGCAGCAGAGGAACTTAATAAGAGGCTTCTGGGACAAATTAACGGAGAGAATTAAAAGGGAAAGGATATCAAGTATGCATAATATGTTTTGTTGTTTATTCGGGGAAGAAAATGTTTTAAAAGATGAACCTATGAGTAAACACACCACCTTTCATATTGGCGGAAAGGCAGATTATTTAATAAAAATCAAAACAGCAGAGGATATAGTAAAAGCACTCAAGGTCTGCAGGGAAAATAATATTTCTGTTTTTATTTTAGGTAATGGCTCAAATATATTGGTTGGGGATAAAGGCATAAGAGGTGTTGTTCTTCAGCTTGAAAAGGATTTCCAAAATATTGAAATTGACAAAGAAAACGGAATAATCAAGGCAGATGCAGGAGTTTTGCTCACAAAGCTTGCAAATATTGCCCTGTCGGAAGAACTCTCAGGATTTGAATGTCTGTCAGGCATTCCCGGAACATTGGGCGGTGCAGTTTATATGAATGCGGGAGCCTATGGGGATGAAATTGCAAATCATATAATTGATGTGACCTTTCTTAATGAAAACTTTGATATTGTAACAAAGACGGGAGAAGAGTGTCTTTTTGGCTACAGAAAAAGCTTTTTTACAGACACAAAAAATGTTATATTAAGTGCAAGACTTAAGCTTGAAAAGGGAAAGTCAGAAGAAATAAAAGAAAAAATGGCGGAATATACAAAGCGTAGAGTAACAAAACAGCCGGTTGAAAAATTTAGCGCAGGAAGCACCTTTAAGCGTCCTGAGGGAAATTTTGCGGGAACACTTATTGAAAAGGCAGGACTTAAAGGAAAGAAAATCGGCGGAGCGGAGGTTTCCGAAAAACATGCAGGGTTTATTATAAATTCCGGCTCTGCAACAGCAAAGGATGTTCTTAGCCTTGTTGAATATGTAAGAAAATCAGTTTATGAAATGTCAGGCATTATGCTTGAGCCTGAAATTAAAAAAATAGGAGAATTTGGGGAGACAGAATAATGAAAACAAAGGGAGCAGAAGAAAAAATTAATATTAATATAGTTTCTTTTGGCTATAAACACGGCATTCCCGAAGAATCAGATTTGGTATTTGATGTGAGATTTTTGCCCAATCCCTATTATATTCCTGAAATGAAAAACCACACAGGGCTGGACAGAGATGTTTCCCAGTATGTTATGGGGTTTGAAGAGGCAAAAGTGTTTCTTCAAAAGCTTACTGATATAGCAGAATATTTAATTCCTCTGTATGAAAAATCGGGTAAAGATTTTGTCCGAATTTCAATTGGATGCACAGGGGGACACCACAGAAGCGTAGCCGTTGCAGAGACTCTTTTAAAGGTGTTGCAAAAGGATGGTTACAATGTGTCCGTAGAACACAGAGATTTAGAGAAAGAAGTATAAATTATGATTTCCTTTTCACAGAAAATAAAAACAGAGCTACTTGAAAAAGAGCCGTCAGTTTATTGTTGCTCCGCGGCAGAGCTTGCATCATTTTTGCTTATTTTAGGCAAGGATGACGGGGATTACATAAGCATTGCAAGCGAAAATGCTGGTTTAATTGACAGGATAATAAAGCTCTCAGGTAAGGTGCTTAAAATTAATATAAAACCTTTGAAATTTGGCGGAACATATAGTCTTATGATTTCAAAAGGGCAAAAATTCAAGGAAAGATATAATTTTTTATTTGATGGAAAAGAGGACGAATTAAATCTTTTAAATGTATATAAAAAGGATTGTTGCAGGTCATCATTTATAAAAGGAATTTTTTTATCCTGCGGTTCTATCGTTGATCCTGAAAAAAATTATAACCTTGAATTTTTCTTTAAATCAAAAAAACTAAGCATAATTGTCAGGGATATGTTTTTAAGCCTTGAGCTTGAACTTAAAGAAACAAAAAGAAAAAATATGCATATCCTTTATACGAAAAACAGCAATATAATATGCGATTTCTTAACGAGAATAGGTGCTCATAACGAGCAGATGCAGGTTTTAAATCTTAAAATCGAGCGGGAATACAGAAATGATTATAACCGCATTATAAACAGTGAAATTGCTAATATGGATAAGACTATCAAAGCATCCATAAAGCATATCAGGGCAATAGAAAAAATCAAAAAACAAAAAGGACTTGAATGTTTACCCGAGGAACTTTATGAGGTTGCTGTTTTAAGGCTTGAAAACAGAGATTTGAGCATAGGGGCACTGGCTGAGAAGCTAAGCACTCCTATAACAAAATCAGGACTTAATCACAGACTTAATAAAATTTTGAAAATTGCTGAAGAAATATAAAAAGCGGAGGGAATTATGTCATTTGCACATTTGCATACCCACACATCCTACAGCTTGCTTGACGGTGAGGGAACAGTAAAAAAAATCCTTGACCGTGCAAAAGAGCTTGGGCAGACATCTATGGCAATAACCGACCACGGGAATATGTATGGTGTAATCGAATTTTATGAATATGCGAAAAATATAGGGCTTCACCCCGTTTTAGGGTGTGAGGTTTATGTTGCTGCACGAACAAGGTTTGACAAGGTGCACGAATATGATTCTCAAAGCTCCCATCTTATTCTGCTTGCAGAAAATGAGACGGGATATAAGAATTTGATGAAAATAGTTTCATATGGATTTATTCAGGGCTTTTATTATAAACCGAGAATTGATATGGAACTTTTAAGGGAACACAGCGAGGGCATTATTGCACTCAGTGGTTGTATGTTTGGTGTAATATCAAGAAAGATTCTTTCAGAGGATGAGCAGGGAGCAAGAAAAACTTTGGAAGAATTTCTTGAAATTTTCGGCAGGGATAACTTCTTTATAGAAATTCAGGACCACGGACTTTATGAACAGAAAAAGCTGAATATGGGTCTTGTTTCTCTTGCAAAAGAATATAATGTGGGACTTGTTGCAACAAACGATATTCACTATGTGAAAAAAGAAGATGCAAACTATCAGGATATTTTAATGTGTATCCAGATGGGGAAAACTGTTGACGACCCTGACAGAATGAAGATGACAACACAGGAGCTTTATGTTAAGTCGGAAGAGGAAATGAAAACGCTGTTTTCCTATGTCCCCGAGGCAATTGAAAACACAGAGAAAATAGCTAAAAGATGTAATGTTGAAATAGAATTTGGTAAGCTTCATTTGCCAAAATTTGATTTACCTGATGGCTATACCTCAAAGGAATATTTATATGAGCTTTGCGAAAAGGGTTATGAGGAAAGATATAGCGACGAGAGTGTTAAGGAAAGGTTATATTATGAACTTGGCGTAATAGAAAATATGGGATATGTTGATTATTTCCTTATTGTCTGGGATTTTGTCAATTTTGCAAAGAACAATGGCATAATGGTTGGACCGGGAAGAGGAAGTGCGGCAGGCAGTGTTGTTTCATATTGTCTTGGAATAACGGATATTGACCCTGTGAAATATGACCTTATTTTTGAAAGATTTTTAAATCCAGAGCGTGTAACCATGCCGGATATTGATATTGACTTCTGCTATGAAAGACGAGGAGAGGTTATTGATTATGTTAATAAAAAATACGGAACCGACAGAGTTGCACAGATTGTAACCTTTGGTACAATGGCGGCAAAAGGCGTATTAAGAGACGTTGGACGAGCACTTGATATGTCCTATGCGGAAGTTGATAATATTGCAAAAATGGTTCCGAAGGAACTTAATATTACATTGGATTTGGCATTGGAAAAAAATCCATTGCTAAAGCAGGCTTACGACACCGATG
>JAZSOT010000017.1:0-2135 GCA_045537065.1 Clostridia bacterium
ACAGAGGATGTTGAGAACGTGGTGAAAAAAGCCATTGCCGACGCTCCTAAGGGCCGCATCATGATTGGTGCAGAATGTACCGTATCATCAGCTCCCATCGAAAACATCCATGCTGCCGTAAACGCTGCCCATCACGCAGGCGCGGAGAAATAAGGGTGCCCCCCTTCAATTCCCCAAGGGGGGAAGGCAAAAGAAGGCAACCATTCCATTTTTAGGCGCTTTAGACAGAAGAACAAAAGAACAGAAAAGAATAAACTTATGTTCTTTTGTTCTTCTGTCAAGAATTTTATTTTCCCTTTGTCAAGAAATCGAAAAAAATATCCTCTTCCTTACCTTACCTCAGAGGCAAACCAACTTTAGCTCTGAGGTAAAATCCGTTTATCTGTTCGCTGATAATCAACAACTTATCCGCCTTTCAAAATTCTCGCCTATTTTCGCCCGAAAGAAAAGTCGCGCCCATATACGCGATTCTCGTGCGGCCAGTTTTGCATAAATATACGCTCATTGCATATTTATACATTTTCCGGTCGGAAAAACCGGGGAAAAATCGCCTTTTTCCCACCCTTTAGCCCGTCTCCTCTCGAGAGGTCAGCCCGTGACCACTTGAGAGGAGACGGGCTAACCTCCGGACACCTCACCTCGTGACCACTTGAGAGGTCACGGGCTGACCACTTTGGCGCTTGCCTCGTCGCCCCACCTTCAGATTGCATAAACATACAAAAATCGTCCTTTTTGCACGGTTTGGAAAACTGCCGGACGGAATATTCTACGAATGCAAGATTTGTTACTTTTTTGTGTTGGAATTTGTTATTCAATTTCTCCGTTCCTTCGCGTTTGAAACGCGAAGGTCTTGAGTATAAGCATTTACAATGCGGATGGACGGGCAAAATTATGTTCTTCAACACATTTCCTTAAATATTTTGTTTTTCAGCTCATTATTTCCGGTAAAAAGCGTTATCTTTGTCGCATTCAATAATTTCATTGTAAATGCTGAAGTGCAGAACATCCGCGTTACAAATGCGGATGGGTGGGGAGTGAAATAGACGTTTTGAATAATTTTTTAATTCACAATATTATGAAAAATATTATTTTTGCATTGGTACTCGCGATGATTTCGTCCATGGCTACCGCTCAGACAGACCTCTCTCAACTCAAACAAAACGACAAGAAGGAATATCTTGAGAGATTATCAATGGGAATGATTAAAGAAATGGCTCCGGATTATTTGGATGGCAAAATAAGCCAAATATCCGGTCCTATTGAGTTCACGGAAGAAACGGGAAAAGAGATAAACGCAGACGAAGATGATATAAAAAAACATCTCGGCAAAAAATATTACTCCGTAGAATATGCAACAAAACATACGTTTATGGATCTGGAAATGGATGGATATATAAGAGCCAAAATATGGGAACACAACGGGGAACCATTTCAGATTCACTTTGATCTTGGTGAGAGTTGGTGGCTTCTTTTTTTCGATACCTCATATAAGGATTTTATAAAGACACATTCCCCAAAGTCGTATCAACAACACAGATAGGAATAGAAAATCAGCCGGATTGAGAGTGTAAATAAACTGTATCAAGTTCCGTTCCTTCGCGTTTGCAACGCGAAGGCCGTGAGTATAAGCATTTGCAATCCGCTGAACTTCAATAAATGATGATATAAGATTGACAAGGGAACTCATAAGCGCATTACAAATGCTAATACTCGAGACATCAGAGTTGCAAACTCGGTTGGACGGGAAGCAAAACTCCTATAAACACTACTTTTATTGGCAATTCTGAACGCTTTAGGGAAAATTGTAATAACTTTGCAGAAACATTCAACATAAAACAAATTGTACAATGAAAAAGTTCATAGTTCTATTATATATTATTGGCATTACTATATCCGTTAATGCCCAGAATCAAACATTGAAAGATTATGTTCAGTGTATTAACAACCATAGTTCTACACCTGTTGAATATATATTCAAACTTTTTGAGCAATCAGAATTACATATCTTCTATAGATAGCCCTCTATAAATAATCTCGTATCCTTTAAATGTGCCGATAGCTTTGAAGAACAATTCAGATTTGGACTTTAGAACGTTTTCATCAAAGTTTTTCGCTTGTCGTTTTACTTCGATAAA
>JAZSOT010000035.1:0-5331 GCA_045537065.1 Clostridia bacterium
AGAACTGTTTGATCTGCAACCCGGAGATGAAATTTTAGTTCTTGGAGACACAGAAAGAGGTATTGCAATTCTTCCCAAAGAAAAGCAACAAGATTTTGTCAAACAAGTTTTTAGTAAAATAGAGGAATGAAATCAGGTGAAATGAAATGAGCAAAATTGTTTTCTTTTGTATTCCTGCACATGGGCATACTAATCCTACTCTGGATGTTGTTCGTGAATTAATCTCTCGTGGGCACGAGGTTAGGTATTATTCATATAACATTATGCGTGAAAAAATCGAGTCGACGGGTGCAACATTTATATCCTGCGATGATTATGATACAGAGCAAAAACTGAGTGCCAAGGACGCTACCCGTGTAGGAAAAGACTTGGCGTTCTCTACAAAGATATTGGTAGATACTACACTGGCTCTTGATGACAAGGTTTGCATGGAGATGGCCGAGCTTAAGCCAGATTGTATCGTGGCAGATTCCATGGCACTATGGGGAAAAGCGGTTGCACTGAAGCTTGGTATTCCTTTTGTTTCTTCAACAACAACCTTTGCCTTTAATCAGCACTCGGCAAAGATTATGAAACAAGGTATCTGCGATTTGTTTAAGATGATTTTCTCCATACCCAAAACCGCAAAGCAAATTAAAAGGTTACAGAGCAAAGGTTATCCTGTTAAAAATGTTCTTGATATTATCGCAAGCGATGATAACACCCATACAATTGTGTATACCTCACCCGAATTTCAACCTTGTGCAGAGACTTTCTCAGAGAAATATGCATTTGTCGGACCCTCAATTCGTCCTGCAACCGACGAGATTGAGAAAAAAAGAGAAAAACTGATTTATATATCTATGGGAACCGTTAATAATGACATGATGCCTTTTTATAAAACCTGTATATCTGCTTTGAAGAATACAGATTATCAGGTAATTATGTCTGTTGGTAATTTGGTATCTACCCGTGACTTCGGCGAACTCCCCGAAAACATATCGGTTTATTCGCATATTGACCAAATTGCAGTTCTTGAGCAGGCAGATGTCTTTGTCTCCCATTGCGGAATGAACAGTGTCAGCGAAAGTTTATATTTTGAAGTTCCGCTTGTTATGTTACCACAGACCTCGGAACAAAAAGGTGTTGCCGAGAGGGTTTTAGGGCTTGGGGCAGGAATTAAACTTGATAAATCGGACGGAATGTCCGTCTTGAGTGCGATAAATAAAATATTCAGTGATAGAACCTATAAGCAAAATGCGGTAGAAATTGCAAACGGATTTAAGAACTGCTCAGGTGCAAAAGGTGCGGCAGACAAAATCATACAGGTTTGTGACAATGCCCTATAATTGTAAGTGAAAGACAAACATGAATTTGTAAATATAAAGGAATTTTAAAATGCAATATACAAAAGCGCAAAAATATGATATCCATTTAATAAAGCAAAAAATCATGGGCCCTAATCCGTTAAAATTAGAAGAAGAACTTATGAAAGACAACAACATTAAACCCGGTGCTGTTGTTATGGATTTGGGCAGTGGACAAGGAATTACATCTGTTTTCTTAACAAAAGAATACGGATTCAAAGTTTATGCAACAGACCTTTGGAGCGAAGCGGAAGAAAACCAAAAATTCTTTTCTGAAATGGGATTGACAGAAGATAAAATCATTGCTGTCAAAGCGGATGCTACAAATTTGAAATACGAAAAAGAATTTTTTGATGCAGTTGTAAGCACAGATTCTTATAACTATTTCGGAAGAGATGAAAACTATTTGGACAAAAAGCTTTTACCTTTCGTAAAAAAAGGCGGTTATATTTATATCGTTGTTCCGGGAATGAAAAAAGACTGCCACAATAATATTCCGAAAGAATTATTATTATCTTGGACTCCCGAACAGTTAGACTACATACATGATATAGAATATTGGAAAAACATTGTTGCAAAATCGGTAGACAGTAAAATTGTTTCCATTTATGAAATGGAAAGCAATGAAGAATGTTGGAACGATTGGATCGAATGCAGCAATGAATATGCAATAAATGACAGAAAAGCGATTGATGCGGGAGCGTGTAAATATCTGAACTTTATTGCTATTGTTTTAAAGAAAAATGAATATATGTAATAGGTATTTTAAATTTGAAATCGACAATTGTAAGAAATTTTATAAAGGAGCAAATAATGTTCAGAGAATTGTCAAGACTTGATAAAAAGCTGACTATGGAAGAATGTATCCACATTCTTAAAACAGAAAAAAGAGGCGTTCTTTCGGTTATTGGAGACAACTATTATCCGTACGGAATACCAATGAATCATTTCTATAACCAGGAAGACGGAAAAATTTATTTTCATTGCGGAAAAGCGGGACACAGATTGGATGCATTGAAAAAGGACAACAAGGTTTCTTTCTGCACTTATGACCAAGGCTACCAAAATCCGGGTGAGTGGGCTCTGAATGTAAAGAGTGTCATTGTGTTTGGCAAGATTGAAATTGTTGATGATATCGAAAAAATTGTGAATATCACAACCAAACTCTCTCATAAGTTCACCCAGGATGCTGAATACATAAAAGAAGAGCTTAAAAATTATGCAAATGCAACTCTGCTGCTGGAACTGACTCCAGAGCATATATGCGGGAAATCTGTTATAGAGGCATAATCTGTTTGCTGAAAACACTAAATAACAAAAAATAGAAATGACTGACCGCAGTCAGTCATTTGAACCTATAATAAAAATGCAATAACACAAGCAACGACTAAAAATGACGCTACAACACCAAAACAACCAGAAGATGCTTTTCTTGGAGGCGAGTAAGTATAAATCGGTTGATATTGTTGTTTTGGTTGAGAAGTTGAAGAATGACTGTGCTGTTTTAATTGCTTTCTCAGCATAGCAATAGGGTCTGTCTGATTTAATATTCTTGTTTTGAAAGACCGAACAAAAGCAATATCATCTTGCGAACAGATATCAACAGTAATTGAATTGCGAGAATGTGCTAACTCATTTCGTATGTTCCTTACCGATTTTAACTTGTTATAATCAGATGACCAACCGGAAACATTAATCGTTCCTTGATAGGCTTTTCTGTCCATACCTTCAATATACGAGGTAACACCGAGCTTTTTTTCAACAGATTCACCATAGATATCTCTACACAAATTATCGAGTGATTTAAATTCGTCAAAAAACTCATAATTTAAATAACCCATAAGTTTCTCCTCTCGTTAGTGAAAAAGCCACAAGGCATTCCTTGCGGCTCTTACTATGTGGCGCAGAGGGAGGGACTCGAACCCTCGTGTGGTTTCCCACAAACTGATTTCGAGTGATTTTTAGCTAAAAGTAACTGTCGAAAATTAGAGTAAGATAACGGAATATAAAAGAGTGTGAAAACCCCTGTATTTACGCGGTTCTCACGCTTTTTTTGCTTCAAAATTCCGAAAAAACAAGGAAAACATTCGAACCCGATTTTGAGCAAAATTTTGCACGTTTTTGGGAACTTTTTGGGAACTTTTTTGGGAACTCGCACCTGCTATTAAATCTAAAAAAGATGGTGAAATTAAATGAAGGTTAAATCAGACGAATTTGTTTCAAAGGAAGAGTTTTATAAGTTGTGCCATATTTCAAAAAAGACGGCGTATAAACTCATAAAGTCAGGAAGGATTAAAGCAGTAAAACGGAATTGCGCCTCTCTTCATTGTTATGAGATACCGATAAGCGAAATTGAACGGTTTGAAAGCGTGAGGTGTTATCTCAACAAATTGCGGGAAGATGAAATCATCAAGACAAGGAACTATTATTCTGAAAAGTTGAAAATGTATCCCGATGTTATTACTTCAGAGGATGTTCAGGTAATAACGGGATATGTAAAAGAGACTGTCCGCAGATGGATTCAAAGTGGGAAACTTGTTGCAATAGTTTATAAAAGCAAATATGTCATAGCCCAAAATGACTTTTTGGATTTTGTTACAAGTCCGTGTTATGTAGGGATAACAAGAAAGTCGCAGGAACATCTTTCAGATTTTGTTAAGCTTGGAATTGTAGACAAAGGAGGTCAAAGATTATGAGGAAAATATTCGTAACAGTAAATGTTAAAGACTTTGTGGAACAGGCAGACGATAAAACAAGAACGAAAATCAACTCTGTGCTTTTGTATCTAACCGATGATAAAAATCCTCTGCGTGAGCCTTATGTCAAGCATATTTCAACGGCAAAGTATAAGGAGTTGTACGAATTGCGAGTAAAAGCATCAAAGGAAATGTCAAGGGTTATTTTCACCCTCTCGGAGGATGATATTGTTCTTCTGTATGCTTTCAAAAAGAAATGCTACAGAGATAATGAAAAGGCTTTTGAACGGGCTTTTAAGATGAACAAATTGAACGAAGAACTTACGGAGGTATGTATATGAGGAAATCATCATTTTTAATCGGATTGCTTTGCGGCAGCTTGTTGTTCGGTGGGTTTACTGTGTTTGCAAATGCAGAGATAGTTGCGAAAATCACATCACAGATTTTCTTTTGGAATAACAGCCAAGTTGATCTTGAAGCATATAACATCAACGGAGCGAACTATATAAAGCTTCGTGATGCGGCGGAATTATTTGGTGTCAATGTGGAATATTACGAAGACACAAATACCGTCTATTTGGGAGAACCAAGAAAAGAAAACACTTCAAAAACAACAATTGACGGGAACTCTTATGCAAAGGAAGACTATTCATTAAAAGCTAATCCCAATATATTCAACGATATTTATACGAGGGATGCTTATAACGCAATCAGACAATCCATCGTTGATATTTCAGAAATAACCGAAAACTCAGATGATAACGGTTATAATGCAGATTATGAGTATGCTCACTTTGTAGATGAAGTGTTTAACGGTACGGGAGAGACAATAGAAGTAATGAAATCTGTAACCGCAACGATGTTCGGATATTATAATTTCAGTTTTGGTTATGAGCCGACAATATCGAATTTCTATGAACATCCCAGCTACCGAATCTGCAAGGTGCAGATACATAAACACTTTGAACCTGCGAACAACGCAACTGATAACTTCATTGCAGAGATTAAAAACTTATCTGACACAGAAAAAGCAAAACAAATCGCCGATTATATCTGCGACAGAGTTGTGTATAAAGATGAGAACGTTGCAGGAATCAACAGTATATTCACCGAAACGCTGCCTGTAAACGGACTTTGCGGCACTTATGCAAATGCTTTTGTTTATCTGTGTCAAAGGGCTGATATCCCCTGCATAAGCGTTAAGGACGGTGTTCATGCGTGGAATGAGGTATATGTTGACGGAAAGTGGTACATAGCAGATATTAGCTATTACGATATTGCCAAAAACG
>JAZSOT010000078.1:0-2483 GCA_045537065.1 Clostridia bacterium
TCTTCTCGGCAAACTGTGGTTCACACAAAGTTGTTCTTGAAAAATTGATGGTATATTTATATTGTTCCCTTTGTTTTTTATCGTTTGAAATCCATTTGCAGTTTTTTTCAAAAATATAATAATCAAATTTATCATTGATTCCAACAGAATCCACCGCAGACAAAAAGCTACCCGGGGTTAATACACCCTCGCTTTCTGAATTTAGGCGGGATAGCACTTCCGCACCTATTATTTTCTTTGTTTTTGCATCTAAAACAGGCTGATATTCAAGGAAGAAACGATTGTTATCAATTTCTTTTTCTATATTATTTTCTATTTTTATCTTTTTTTCAAGCGCTTTTCCGCCGGATACATTCCACTCAGCGTATGGAACATTTTCATTCTTCGCAAGCAAATATGCCTGTTTGGCACGGCCTATTGCATCATCAAACGACACTTGTGTGCCAAACGCAAAGTATACACCGATTCTAATGTCAATAATATTAAGTGCACTGTGTTTTAAGAGACATTTATTCATTTCTGCAAAGCAAATTTCTATTTTCTTGCGTGCAGTTTCCATATTCCATTTTGAAAAAACAACAAAGTTTTTTTCTCCATACATAGCAATATTACTGTCATCACCGTTTGAAAAGACTTCCAGCAAGACTCCCTTTATTTCAGAAAAAACATTTGAAGTTTGGTGTGCAGAATAAAGACTTCTGAAATTATCCAAAGAAACTTTTGCATAGAAGACGCATCTATCTTCATGCAATTTGCCGGATTTTTCAAAAGCGGCTTCCAATCTGCTTATATTTATAAATTCCTTTTCTTCGCTGCCGTTTGCAGTTTTGGCACCTTTTATGGCAAAATACACACCAATAGCAGCAAGAATAATAAAACATAGAATTAAAATGGTTATGATTATGTATGGGTATTCAAATATTTGCATTCTTTAAGCTCCTATATTTTTCATTTTGAAAAAGTCGGAAATTCTAAAGTTCCTCCGGTTTGCTTAAGTCCTATTTTTTCTGCACTTTCAATGCACCTGTGTCCATCTATGCGTGCTCTTTTTTTACGCCCGGGAATTTCCTTTGCAAGATAAGGTATTCCAAATAAAAGCATTGCCTTTATTAGCTTAGTCTTTGTAATACCTTTTCTTTTATATTCTGCCAAGATTTCAAACATGGCATAGTTTAACGCATCTTTACTAAATGCTTTCGTTTTGCGATTAACTGCCTTTAGCCATTTATAAAATTCACAGAATCTATTTATGTCTTTATTTTCTCTAAAATAAATTCCTCTGATATAAAACTCCTCTTGCTCACTATTCATAGTTTCAAGAAGTGCTCCATAATAGTTCTTCTGAATAGCAATGACTTCTTTATGTTGTTTTTCCAGGGTTGTTTCGGTAATTTGCTTGTCATGAAGTCTGTATATCATAAGATATTCAGGCATAATCTCTATATCGTAGCCTGCCATTACAAATCTTGTCCAAAGTTCCATATCTTCGGTACAGGTGAAGTTTTTATCATAGCAAAGACTTCTGATTGCATCAGCTTTTGCAATAATTCCTGGATGCAAAATCGGATTTGTAACAAGGAGCAATGCTTTTATAGATTCATTGTCGCTTTTTCCTCCGCATCCGCCTGAAGAAATAAGTCCGTTTTTAAGTGTCATAAATCTACAAGAAGACAGAGCTACACCCGGATTATTCTCCATAAAATTATACTGTTTTTCAAGTCTTTCAGGCAGGCATATATCATCTGCATCCATTCTTGCAATATATTTACCTTGTGCGTAAGATATAGCTTTGTTAAGAGATGACGGAAGTCTTAAATTCACTTCATTGTTATGTACTTTCACGCGCTTGTCAAGCTCTGCGAATCTATTTAATATTTCAACCGTGCTATCGGTAGAGCAGTCGTTAATCACAATAAGTTCAAAATCTTTAAAAGTTTGATTTAAGACGCTTTCAATCGCTTCGGCTAAATAATCTTCCCCATTATACACACTCATTATTAAAGATATTTTAGGTGCTGTGTTCATTTTTTATCACCCTTTCTCATACGCTTTAACTCTTTACAGAAATACAAAAAGTAAAATGCTAATCTGATTTTTTGTTTTTTCATCAAAGATATAGCAACACGGCTCTTAAAGGTAACATTTTCAAAATATGCTTTCCCGATTTCTTCTTTATGCAAAGAACCTAATATAAGTTCTTTTAATTTTCCCACCGAATTAAAGTGATTTCCCTCTGCAGCTGCCGCGAGTATTGCAAAGCACATAAAACAAGAATAACGAGAAATCTGCTGGTCAAAGTCTTTGGGTTTTTCTATATTTAAACCACGCAGCCCTGAAATTACATCCGCTATCTGGGAAATCTGATGCGTTTTAAAATCTGTTGAAATGGAATCATTTCTTATTGTGTAAAGATATATGGCTTTTTTGCTCATATAAACTGTTTGGGCTTCCAAAAAACAAGGAACTATGCAGCTTAAATCCTC
>JAZSOT010000031.1:0-28538 GCA_045537065.1 Clostridia bacterium
AGGTTCGTCCTGAAATGCACTGCGGTATCTGCGGTGAGCACGGCGGCGACCCTGTATCTGTTGAATTCTGTCATAATATTGGTCTTGACTATGTATCATGTTCTCCATTCCGTGTTCCGATAGCAAGACTTGCTGCTGCTCAGGCTGCTATTAAAAAGGCTTAATTGAATATTTAACTTAAGTTATTTTAAGGGACTGTTTGAAAACAATGTTTTCAAACAGTCCTCTTTTTTGTTCTAAAAGCGGACAAAGCATCATAATATTTTATATAAAAATATTACAGAAGGTGAAAGTTTAAATGAACACAAGAATAGGTGAGATTTTATCCTATATGCCTGAAAATCTTAAGAAAATATTTAGTGTTATTTTTGAAACCTGTGGAGATACAATTCAGGAAATAAGGCTTAGAACTATGAAACCATTAGTTATTGAAACCTTAAAAGGAAGCTTTTTTGTTTCTCCAAAAGGGGAAATATCTCAAAATTTAAGAAATGCCTGTATTTTAAAGCCTGATGATATAAAGGCGGTGTTTCAGATTATATGTGAAAATTCAGTTTATGCATATCTCGAAGATATAAAACAGGGTTTTATAACCATAAAAGGCGGGCACAGAATAGGGTTTACAGGGAAAGCGGTTTGTGACAGAGGAAAAATAGAAAGTCTTAAAGATATATCCTCCATTAATATTAGAATTGCAAGGGAATATAAAAATTGTTCAATAGATATGATTGGATACATAATAGGTAAAAAAGAAATAAAAAGCACACTTTTTGTATCTCCTCCAATGTGCGGAAAAACAACAATAATAAGAGATGTTGCAAGGGAAATATCAGATAGAGGTTTTAAAGTGGGAATTGCAGATGACAGAGGAGAAATTGCTGCAATGTATAAAGGCATTCCGCAAAATGATGTTGGGATTCACACGGATGTAATAGAAAATGCCCCTAAAAAAGACGCAATTTCTATGATGCTACGGACAATGTCTCCAAAGGTTATAATAAGTGATGAAATATCAAATCCAGAAGATGCTTATGGGGTTCTGCAATGCTTTGGAACAGGAGTTAAGGTTATTGGAAGTGCCCACGGAAATACTGCAGAGGATGTTATGGATAAAAGCTTTTTAAAACCCTTGATAGGCAGGGGCGGATTTGAAAATATTATTTTACTTTCATTAGACGGTGAGGATGATAATATAAGGATTAAAGGAAAGCTTTTTGATGTAAGTTATGTGGACAGGGGTGAGTAAGATTACGGAAATAATAACATCAGCACTAATTATTATTGCTTCCAGCTATATAGGAATTGCCTGTGCATCAAAATACGAAATGGGAGTTAAAAATATAAGTGCTTTTTTAAGCACATTAAAAATGCTTGAATTTGATGTCTCTTTCTTAAAACTGCCCCTTGGGGAGTCCTTTGAAAGAATTGCAAAAAGTCAAAGGGGAAGTGTAAAGAAATTTTATAATTATCTGGCGGAAGAGTTAAAATCTGCCAAAGGTGAAGATATAAGTTATATTTATAAAAAAGCGTTAAATCGTTACAGAGGCGAGCTTTTATTTGATGAAAATATAGAAAATGTCTTAACAGACTTTTCGGACAACTTAGGAAATATGAATGTTGAAAACGAAATTGCAAATATAAAGGCGGCATATACGAAGCTTAGGTATTATGAAGAAGAGGCAAGGGGGCTTGCAAACAAAAATGTAAAAATGTACAGAGGTCTTGGGCTTTTGGGTGGAATTTTTATAGTGCTTATTCTTAGTTAAAAGATAAAGTGAGGTTATGTTATGACAGGGGTTGACCTGATATTTAAGGTTGCGGCAATCGGTATTTTGGTTGCAGTATTAAATCAGCTTTTAGTCAGAAGTGGCAGAGAGGATCAGGCAATGTTAACTACAATAGCGGGCTTGATTGTTGTTCTGCTTATGATTATTGAGCAAATCAGTTATTTATTTGATACAATAAAGAATGTATTTAATTTATAAGGTGCTACACAATGGATATTTTTAAAATTACTGCCCTTGGAATTTTTTCTGCGGTTTTGTGTATCTTTATAAAAAACATAAGACCTGAAATCTCTCTTTTATTGTCTTTGTGCGGGGCAATGGTAATATTGTTTTTTATATTGCCCACGTTAAGGGATGTTGCAGATGCAATAAGGGGACTTGCAGATGCTGTGGGGCTTGATGAAATGTACTTATTCCCCGTTTTAAAGGTAGTGGGAATTTCGTATATAACGGAAATAGGAGGGGCTCTTTGCAAGGATGCGGGGGAGGAGGCTATTGCGTCAAAGATAAATTTGGCAGGAAAGATTGCTATAGTTTCTCTCTGTTTGCCTGTTGCATATAAAATGATTTCAATAATAGATGGAATTATTTTCTCTTTTTAAACTATGAAAAAAATTATATTTCTTTTGATAATAATATGTTCTGTTTTTTCTGTATCCTATGCAGATGAGTATAACGAAATTATAAATGAGTACATAGGAGAATATAGCAGGGAGATAGAAAATGGTATTAAAGATGCAGATGTTTTATTAATGCCTGATTTTGATGCTGAAAAAATTATAAGGGATGCTGCAGAGGGAAAAGAAGTTTTATCCTTTGAGAAAATAGGTAAAATGATTCTAAATGTAATGCTTCCTGAGGTCAGAATTATTTCAAAGTCAATACTTTATTTGATTTCAGTAACTCTCGTTGGTTCTTTTCTTCTTAATCTTCAAAATTCGGATATGAACGGCGGAGCACAAAAAGCGGGAAGTTTTTTTATTATTCTTGTTTCCGCAGGAATTATAGCTAACATTTTTTCAAATATTGGAGCAATTACATATAGCACAGTCAGTTCTCTTTCTATCTTTTTGAAAAGTCTTTTTCCCGTGATGATACTGACTTTGTATTCGTCGGGATGTATAACATCAACAATGGTTTTTAGGCCGATTCTTGCTGCGGTTGTAAGCTTAAGTACACATATAATAGAAAAAGTGCTCATTCCTGCTACAGTTCTATCTTTTGCAGTAACTGTTTCGGACTGTCTGGCGGAAAAAGTGAAAGCGGATAAATTTGCAGGTCTTATGACAAAAACAGTAAAATGGGTTCTTGCTTGTATGCTGACAATTTTCACAGGGGTGATAGGTCTTCAATCGGTTGCATCCTCAACCTTTGACGGACTTTCTGTTAAACTTACAAAGCTTGCAACAGCAAACCTTGTTCCCGTTGTGGGTGGACTTCTTTCGGAAACAGTTGAAACAATAATGGGCTGCAGTGTTGTAATCAAAAATTCTGTGGGAATATGCGGAATACTGGCGGTTATATATATTTGTCTTGTTCCCCTTATAAGAATTGGGGTTAACGTTATTTTTCTTAGGTTCACAGCGGCAGTTATGCAGCCTGTCAGCGATGAAAGAGTAATAAAATGTATATCATCAGCTGCGGATATTTTATCCTTGCTGTTTGGAATTGTGGCATCCTTATGCGTTATGTTTGTGCTGATAATAACTATTCTCATAAATATGGGTAATTCAGCTGTTTTGCTTGGAAGATAGAGGTGATAAAATGAATTTTTTCAGAATCTGGACAAGTGCGGTTGCAGGGATAATAGTATTTTCAGCAATTGTAGAGATAATTTCTCCTGATGGAGAGTTGAAAAAATACGTTAAGCTTGTTCTTGGAATGGTTGTAACGGTTACACTGATTACTCCTTTAGGAAATATCAGCTTTAAAAGTGCAGCAAAAGAGCTTATAGATTATGACAAAACTTTGGCGTTTCGTCAACAAAAAAATTTTACTGAAGAGGAAAATGATAAAATCATAAAACTTTATAAGGAAAAGCTTGAAAAGAAAATATATGAGGAGTTAAACAAAGAGATTAAGGAAGATATCAAGGTGTATGTTGAGGTGAATACAGAAAATAAGGATAATTTCGGAGATATAAAAGGGATATATGTTGTGGTGTCCCAAAGAGATGGTTTTATTGACTATGCTGATGAAATAAAAGAGCTTTTGAAGATAAATTTCGGAATAAGCGAAGAAAGGGTCAGACTTAAATTTGTCAAAGGTTAAAAATGAGTATTCTAAACAAATTTTTAAGAAAAAAAGAAGAAGAAAAGAGTTTTTTATCATATAAAGCAATTGCAGTGATGATTATATTTTTCTGTGTGATTATGCTTCTTAATTCAAAGAGTGTCAAGATAAATAATGAAGATAATGGAACTGAAGAACAGGAAACTGGAGATTTTTATTACAGTGTTTTGGAAACCGAAAAAAAGCTGGAAGAAATTTTAAGCAAAATAAAGGGGGCGGGAGATGTTGATGTTATGATTTATTACAGTAACTTGGGAGAAAAAATAATTGCCAGTGACAGCAGGACAAGAAACGAAAAGGAAAACAGAGGTGAGGGTGTTGAATCAGTTGCAGAGGATAAGGAAAAAAACACAGTTCTTTATGGAGGATCAGGGAATGAAATGCCCTTTATCACAGAAGAACGTTTGCCTGAGGCAAGCGGAATTTTAGTAATAGCGGAAGGAGCACATAATGAAAAAGTTAAGTATGAAATCAGAGAAGCTGTCAGGGCGCTTCTTGGAGTTTCGCCAAACAGGATCAGGGTTGCTGAAAAAAATAAAATCGGGCAGTAAAAAAATTTTGGAAAAAGGGAGAAATGTTGTAATGAAAAATTCAAAAAGCATTAAAGGAAAACAAATTTTATTACTGGGGCTTGTTGCACTGGTACTTGTTGCAGGGTATTATAGATGGACTGTTGACACAGGAGGAGAGACTGTTCCTGTTATAAGTGATTCCATAGGTGATGAAATAGATAAAATTGATATTGAAGAAGAAAATATTGATGAAAATATGAATTATTTTGAAAAATCAAAGTATGAAAGAGATTTAAAGAGAAGCGAAGCTATCAGTATGCTGCAGGATGCAGCTGAAAATAATGAAGAAGGGGAAATTTCAGAGGATGCAGAAAAAAAGATTGAAGAGGCTGCTGTAAAAAGTGAAAAAGAAAGTATCATTGAAAATTTAATAATATCAAAGGGATTTAATGATTGCGTTGTTTTTATGGATGAGGATATTATAAATGTTGTTGTGGAAGCGGAGAGCTTAGATATAAAATCCGTAAATCAGATTAAGGATATTATACTCACCCAGACAGATTATAAGGCTCCACAGATAAGAATTAGCTCTAAGCAGAAGTAAATTTGATAGATATTTCAAAAAAAATGGCTATATTTGAAAATTTGTTGTTATTTTACACAATTTGAATTTTAATGCTTTGACTTTTGTTTTCTGATACTATATAATTTAGGTACATAAAATTTTATCAGAATAGGAGAAATAAAAATGGCAGAACTAAGATATAATCCATTGCTGAATGATTGGGTGATGATAGCATCTCACAGACAAAACAGACCGCAGATGCCAAAAGACTGGTGTCCGTTTTGTCCGGGCTCAGGAAAAGTTCCTGATGATTATTCAGTTTTTAAATATGATAATGATTTTCCTGCATTATCACAAAACCCACCGACAGAAGATGATGTTGCAACCGAGTTTTTTAAGGTTAAGCCATCATATGGTAAGTGCGAGGTTGTTCTTTATTCACCGGAGCATACCACAACTTTGCCGAAACTAAGCACAGAACATATCAAAAAGCTTGTTGACCTTTGGCAGGAAAGATTTTTGGAACTTTCAAAGGATGAAAATATAAAATATATTTTTATGTTTGAAAACAAAGGAGAGCCTGTTGGAGTAACAATGCCTCATCCACACGGACAGATTTACGGCTATTCAGTTGTTCCAAAGAGAATTGAGGAAGAGCTTTCAAATAGCAAAAAGCATCTTGAAGAAACAGGTAAATGTTTGATTTGTGATATTCTTGAAAATGAACAGAAGGAAGATAAGAGAGTTATTTTTGAAAATGAAGATTTTTCAGTTATTCTTCCGTTTTTTGCAGACTATCCATATGGAGTTTATATTATTGCAAAAAAACATATTCAGAATGTAACAGAACTTGATGAAAAACAAAAAATGAATTTTGCATCAATTTTAAAAGATACAACATCAACACTTGATGCTCTTTTTGACACATCTTTTCCATATATGATGTGTATGTATCAAAATCCAGTAAATGGAGAAGATACAAGCGAATATAATCATTTTCACGTAAAATTTTATCCGCCAATGAGAAGTGCAGATAAGCAAAAATTCAACGCATCCAGCGAAACAGGAGCATGGGCTTGTTGTAATCCCACATCTCCTGAAGAAAAGGCAGAAGAGCTTCGTTGTGCATATAGAAAATACAAGGGCATTTAATTATAAATACGGAGGACAAAATGGAAATTTCAAAAATAAAAGAACTTTTTTTTGAGTATTACGGAAACGACAGAGAACCTGTGAGAGTGTTTGCATCACCAGGCAGAGTTAATCTTATAGGTGAGCATATTGATTATTGCGGGGGTCCTGTTTTGCCTGCTGCTCTTACTATGAAGACCACAATTGTTGCAAGAAAAAGAAAAGATGATATTATTCGTATGAGAGCAACAGATCTTGATATATGTGTTGAAACAAGTATATCCGAGGTACAGAAGTTAAAAGGCAAATTAAAATGGGGAGATTATCAGCTTGGCGTTGCTGATGAACTTATGAAAGCAGGATATAAAATCTGCGGATGTGATATGCTATTTGATGATACAACTCCTCATGGCGGAGGTCTTTCATCATCTGCTGCAATTGAAGTTTCAACAGCACTTTGCTTTGCAACTTTTTCAAATGAAATTATGGGAAAAGAAAAGGCTGTTGATATGATAGAAATGGCACTTATTTCTCAAAAAGCAGAGCATAATTATATCGGTGTAAACTGTGGTATTATGGACCAGTTTGCATCTGCAATGGGAAAAGAAAATCATGCAATTTATCTTGATTGTGCAACTCTTGACTATGAGCTTGTTCCGCTTGAACTCGGGGAATATAGACTTGTTCTATCCAATACAAATAAAAAACATTCTCTAGGATCGTCAAAGTATAATGAAAGAAGAGGAGAGTGTGAAAAGGGCTTAAATATCTTAAAACAATATTTGCCGGAAATTAATCAGCTTGCAGATGTTTCTATCAGCGATTTTGAACTTTATAAGAATAAGATAGAAGATGAGATTGTCAGAAAAAGAATAAAACACGTCGTTTATGAATGTGACAGAGTCCAAAGAAGCGTAACAAATCTAAAAGCAGGGAAGCTTGAAGAATTTGGAAAGCTTATGAATATGTCTCACGATTCTCTTACGAATGATTATGAGGTAAGTTGTGAAGAGCTTGATTTGCTTGCATACGAGGCAAGAAAAATGGACGGTGTTTTAGGTTCAAGAATGACGGGAGCGGGCTTTGGCGGTTGTACTGTCAGTGTCGTGAAAAAAGATAAAATTGATGAATTTGTTGAAAAAATCGGCAAATTATATGAGGAAAAATTCGGACATGCGGCATCGTTTTATATTTCAGAAATTGGCGATGGCGGCAGAGAAATAAAATAAAGTTTTTAACTTCCGTATAATTTATATTTATAGTGTAACAATAGATGTAAATTACATCGGAGGTATGAAAATGAAAGATTATATTGCGATTGAAGGCATAGTGGCCAGAGAAATTCTCGATTCAAGAGGAAACCCCACTGTAGAGGTTGAAGTTTATACAGAGGGTGATTGTGTCGGGAGGGCTGCTGTGCCTTCTGGTGCTTCTACGGGAGCTTTTGAAGCCTGTGAACTTCGTGATGGAGATGAAAAAAGATATGGCGGAAAAGGTGTTCGGAAGGCGGTCAATAATGTTAACAATGAAATAGCTGATGCAATATGCGGATTTAATGTTCTTGACCAGATTGCCATAGATAAGGCTATGGTATCGCTTGATGGAACAGAAAATAAATCCTGTCTGGGAGCAAACGCAATACTCGGTGTTTCGCTTGCCGTGGCAAAGGCAGCAGCGAAGTCTCTTGGTATCAGCTTGTATCAGTATATTGGCGGAGTAGGAGCAAGAACACTTCCTGTGCCTATGATGAATATAATAAACGGAGGAAAGCACGCAGATAATTCTGTGTCCTGTCAGGAGTTTATGATTATGCCTGTAGGTGCAGAAAGTTTCAGCGAGGGTTTAAGATGGTGCAGTGAGGTTTTTCATAGTCTTAAAAAGCTTTTAAACGACAAAGGATATTCAACTGCTGTAGGTGATGAGGGAGGTTTTGCTCCGAATCTTGATGATGATGAAGAGGCAGTAAAAATTATAATAGAAGCAATTGAAAGAGCAAAATTTAAGCCTTATGATGATTTCAGGATAGCTCTTGACCCTGCAACTACAGAAATGTATGAAGAGGCAAGAAAAAAGGGTGAAGACGGAAAATATTATTTCTGGAAAAAGGACAGACTCATAACTTCAGAAGAAATGGTGGATTTCTGGAATGACTGGGTTAATAAATATCCGATTATATCTATAGAGGACGGTATGGCAGAAGAGGATTGGGAGGGATGGAAAAATCTCACTGAAAGACTCGGTGATAAGGTTCAGCTTGTAGGGGATGATTTGTTCGTTACCAATTCCAAGAGACTAAAGAAAGGAATAGATTTCGGTGTTGCAAACTCTATTCTTGTTAAAGTAAATCAAATAGGAACATTAACAGAAACGATTAATGCGGTTAATATGGCAAAAAATGCAGGTTTTACAGCAGTCACATCACACAGAAGCGGTGAAACTGAGGACACAACTATTGCAGATATTGCAGTTGCTCTTAACACAGGACAAATAAAAACAGGTGCTCCGTCAAGAACTGACAGAGTTGCAAAATATAATCGACTTTTAAGAATTGAGGAAGAACTTGAGGATATGGGGAAATATCCGGGAATAGAGGCTTTTTCAAATTTGAAAAGCATATAAAAAAACAGGGAGAACAATATTTTGTTCTCCCTGTTTGATAATAATAAATTAAATTATTGTACTACTATAACTGTTGCCTCATACACGCCTGATGTGTTGCTTCCTGTAATGCTAATAACAGATTCTTTTTCAAGATTTTTAATTCTGATAACATTACCTGTTGAACTGTCAATAATTTTTGTGTTTGTATTTGTAAACACATTGTGTTCTTTTCCGTTTGATTCAACAACGATAAGCCCATATGTTGCATTAACAGATTTGATTTTACCAGTCATCTGTGCAGCAGTAATAGTTGACGCTGTTTCAATCTTGATTACTTCAGAACTTTCGAGCTTAATTTTAATATCACTGCCTGGTCTTAATTCATAAACATCGCTTTCGGATGAATCGATAAATACAGATGCATTTTTGTTAACTTTATATTCGGTTGTCTTTCCGTTAAGCTTCACTGCTATATATGTTCCGTTAACAGTGTGTTTGATATATTCAAGTTCTCCTGTTGAATTTTCGGTTGAACTTTCAGCATATATGGTATGAACTTTACCATATGTTAATTTAAGTGAAACAGTATCACCTGTCATTAATTCTGAGAGAGAAGAGGAAAGATTATTTCTTGAAACATTTATGTTGTTTGATGATAAGATATAGCTTGTTTCTTTTCCGTTTCTGTCTGTAAGTGTTATAACTGTTTCGCCATCTTTTGCGTCAATGCTTTTTAAGAAACCGGATGCTGTCTCTGATTTACTGATAATTTCGATTTTTGTAACTAAGCCGTCTTCAATTGTAAGCTCAACATAATTGTTTGTTTTAATTTTGCTTAGTGTATCAATAGCTCCGTTAACTATAGTCTTGCAGTTAGGTGAAACTGTGTAGGTTTCTTTAATTTTTGTGTTTTCGCTGTCTGCAATTGTAATTGATGATGTGTCATTACCTTCACGAATTGATGCAACAATACCTTTTATTGTTGTGTCCTCAATGGTAACAATGTTTTCGATGAGGGAAGCTTTGCCTTGTAAATATGAAACTTTGACTGTCATACCTTCGCCTAAATCTGTGTATTCAGAGTCAACACCGTTAATCTTAACCTTTGTTGCATCTGTGATATTGATTTTTCTGCTGCTTCCGTTTATATCAATTGAGATATAGTCTTCAATTTTGTTTATTTCTTCAATAACGCCTTCTTTGCTTGACTTGTCAAGAATGTCTATAAGGGAGCAGAGCATTTTTGCCATCTGCGATCTTGTAACACCTGTTCTTGGAGAGAAAACAGGATTTCCATTTGCATCGTTGCCCATACCCTGCATAATCTCTTTTTCTTTAACATACTCAACATATGCTCTTGCAGAATCAGGAATTTCAAGTGTGTCTGCATATGATGAAGAAACAAAAGTGTTTGACTGAACTTCAGCCTCATCACCTAAAAGCTTTGTTAATAGTATTGCAGCCTCAAATCTCTGGAGAGGAACACTTCTGTTTGATATAGATATATAGTTTGAAAGTTCACTTTCCTTAAGAATACCGCGGTATAAGAGGAATGCAACCTCGTTTTCGTATTCAGCAGAATATTTTTCAATAGCGGTTTTATATTCGCTGAGTGCATATTTTAATGTGTCTGCATATTCTTTGTCATTAACACCAATCATTCTTGAAAGAAGAACCAGTGATTCAACCTTAGAGATTGTTTTGTTAGGTTTGAATGTTCCGTCTTCATAGCCTTTTATGTAGCCAAGCTGGGACATTTCGTCAATATAGGGTTTTGCCCACAAAACAGTTTTATCACCGTCAACATCAGGAAATGCTGCGAAAACAGCAGCCTGAGATAATAGCAATGTGGCACCTAGAAACCCACAGATTAGTTTTTTTAATTTCATATTTAAAATCCTCCTTTAATTAAGGTAAATCTTTACAAATTTTAACATAAAAAACATTATAAGTTACATTTTATAGCAAAAAATAGCATAAAACACAACTTATATTGTATTTTAAACATATTATACCACAAGATAATGTAAATTTCAATAGTTTTAACTAAAAAATTTCTATAAGAGGTAAATTTTTTTAGTAGTAATTTTTATTAGCTTACACAAAATAGTTTTGAAATCGAAAAAATTAAATCTATTTCAAAAAAGATTAAAAGGAGGAAATAAAATAATGTTGAAAAAACTTATTTCAATGCTGGTAGTTTTTGCAATGATTTCACCGGTGGCATTGGCTAATGTAAATCAGCCAGTCCCTGTATCCGGAGAAAACATAACAAATAATGGCAGCAGTTCGGCAAATAAGGCTGAAAATAATCAAATGATGAGAAACGGAAATGAGGTTTCTCTTGAAGCAAACACACAAAATAGTACAAAGACAATGGATAACAGTATCCCTATTGTTGAAAAGAACAGAACAAAAAATAATGATATGATAAACGGAACGCTTCCAAATTCTCAGGCACTTTCCCGCTACAGTCAGGAAAGAGTTGCTATATCTCCTGATATAGATGGGACAAAATACGAAGAGGCTGCAGAAGTTCTTGGTGCACTTGGTATTATGGTAGGTGATGCGGAAAGTGGAATGTTCAGACCTGAAGATAATATTCTTCGTTCTGAAATGGCAAAGGTTTCTGTATATTCAGTAGGTCTTGAAGATGTTGCAAACGGAATAACTTCACCAACAAGATTTCCTGATGTGGTTTCAAATCACTGGGCAAATGGGGCAATAAATGTTGCTGACCAGCAGGGAATGATTATAGGTGATGATGTAGGTACTTTCAGACCAGATGACAATGTACTTTTCCAGGAAGCTGTAACAATTATGGTAAGAGCATTAGGCTATGAACCTCAGGCAAAAACAAGCGGCGGTTATCCTAATGGTTATATGGTAACAGCTTCTTCAATTCAGCTTTTAAAAGGCATTTCTGCTGCAGCAACACAACCTGCAAAACGTGGAGATATAGCACAACTTGTGTTTAACGCACTTACTATCAATATGATGGAACAGACAGGCTTTGGCTCAAATATTTCATTTGAGGTTGGAACAAAGACTCTTTTATATGACAGACTTAATGTTGAAAAAGGCTATGGTCAGATTAAAGGAACAAGCGAAACAAGTTTAACAGGCGGAAATACAGCTGCAGAAGACAGAATTTTAATTAATGAGGAAACCTTTATTGAGGGCAAAACAACCGCAAAGCAGATGCTTGGATATAATGTTGTGTATTATGCAAGAATTAATTCAAATTCAGATGAAAAGACACTTATATTGGTAAGAGCTCAGGAAAGCAAAAACAAAACATTAAGACTCCATGCGGAAAATATTTCAGACGTTACAGGCGGTGCAGATACAAATAAGATAGTTTCTTACTGGGAAACAGAAGCATCAAACACAACTAAAACTGCAACAATCGTTGCAAAGCCTGTATATATTTTAAATGGTAAGTATGAAGAAAACGTTGATATAGAGAGACTAAAAATAACAACAGGAAATCTTATTCTTCTTGATACAGATGTTAATAATATTTATGATATTGTGTTTATTAACGAGCTTACAAATCTTGTTGTTGACACAGTATCAACAGTAACAGGCAGAATAACAGATAAGTACAACAATGGTTCTTTATTACTTGATAAGGAAGATGAAACAACAAATTATTCAATTATTTATAATGATTATGATATAGAAATCAGTGAGCTTAAAGAGTGGGATGTAATCTCATATACAATAAGCACCGACAAACAGCTTATAAAGGCATATGTTTCAAGAGACAGTATTGCAGGAACAGTAACCCAGATTACTAAGGACGGAATAAAAATTGACAAAGCAGAAGGGGTTTATCAGATTGCAGAAAGCTATCCAAATGAAATAAATATTAGGGATAAGGGAAGATTTTATCTTGATATTGAAGGTAAAATAGCAGCAGTTGACGAAAATGCGACAACAGATGAAGATAATGCAGGCAGAGGAAACTATGCTTATCTTGTAAATGCAGCAATTTCAGGAAACTTTGATGAAGTGCTTATGTTTAAGATGTTCACAACACAGGGAGAGACAGTAGTTCTTGAGGGTGCAGAAAAAATGAGATTTGGAAGCAACTACGGCCTTGGTGCAGAAGAAATGCTTTCAAGCCTTGGTAAGGACGGAACAGTAACTCCTCAGCTTATCACTTATGAAACAAATGCACAGGGAAGAGTAACAGGTGTTGATTTTGCAGTTGATGTAACTGAAACAGGTGCGCCTAATGTAAGAAAATTCTCAAAGAATATTGTTGCTGAAGATCAGGTTTATAAGAGTGCAACATCAAAGCTTGGAAATGTAACTGTAACAGATGCAACTTTCGTATTTGATATTCCTGAAGGTTCAGAAAGTGATACAACAAAGTTTGCAATCAGAAACAAGAATGTGTTCTCAAATGACACACCATATGATATAATCGTATATGACCTGCAGGAAGATTATTCAGCTAAGGTAATCATTGTAACAAGCACAACAGGTATAACAAATCCAGAAAGTCCTATTGTTGTTGTAACTGAAATGGCATCAGGACAGAATGAAGATTATGAAAGCATTGATATTGTAACAGGATATGAAAACGGAAAGCTTGTAGAGCTTAATGCTATTGATACAACAGTGTTTGAAAAAGACGGAAAGAAGCTTGAAGCGGGTGATATATTCCAGTATAACACAAATGCAAACGGTGAAGTTGATGCAATAACACTTCTTTTCGACCAGAGTAAAAAGGAAACTGAGTTTAACAACACTGTAACACCTGATCTTACTACTGTTTACGGAAGAGTAATTAAGAAATTCACAAATTCTGTAAACCTTGATGTGAACGGCGAGGTTAGAAACTATGCAACAATGAATGCAACTGTTTACCTTTACGATTCAGGCAGAAAGAATAATAAAGTAACAGTTGTAACATCTGCTGATATTGAACTTTATGAAGAAGGAAATCCTGTAAGAGTCTTTATGAAGATTTATAAAGATGAGGTAAGAGAAATTGTTATAGTAAAATAGCAATTAATATATCAAAGAGGTCTGCTTTTGCAGGCCTTTTTGATTAATATTTAAAAAATTTTAAAAAAAACTTGAAAAAGTTTTAAAAAAGTGTTATCTTTTTATTGTGTGATTTGATGCAGGGAAAGGATGAGACTAAATGAAAATTGCGATTTTAGGATATGGAAATCTTGGAAGAGGTGTGGAATGTGCCATCAAGCAAAACAGCGACTTAGAGCTTTTTGGTGTATTCACCAGAAGAGCCCCTGAAAGTGTAAAAACTTTAACAGATGCCAAGGTTTATAATGTAAGTGATATTTTAAATTATAAAGATGAAATAGATGTTTTGATTATTTGCGGAGGAAGTGCAACTGACCTGCCTAAGCAGACTCCCGAGTTTGCTCAGCATTTTAATGTGGTTGACAGCTTTGACACTCATGCAAAAATTCCTGAACATTTTGAGAATGTTGATAAAGCATCAAAGCTTGGAAATAAAATTGCGGTTATATCTGCAGGCTGGGACCCTGGAATGTTTTCGCTTAACAGACTTTATGCAGAAACCATTCTTCCTGACGGAAAGGACTATACTTTCTGGGGCAAGGGGGTAAGTCAGGGCCATTCGGATGCTATAAGAAGAATTGAGGGTGTTTTGGATGCAAGACAATATACTGTTCCCGTTCAGGATGCTCTTGACAGAGTAAGGGGGGGAGAAAATCCGACTCTTACAACAAGAGAAAAGCATACAAGAGAATGTTTTGTTGTTGTAGCCCCTGATGCAGATAAGGATAAAATAGAAAATGAAATAAAAACAATGCCGAATTATTTTGCAGATTATGATACAACTGTTACATTTATTACGGAAGAAGAGATGAAGAGAGACCATTCAAATCTTCCTCACGGCGGTTTTGTTATAAGATGCGGAAACACTGGATTAAACGGAGAAAATAAACATATTATTGAATATGGAATAAAGCTTGATTCAAACCCTGAATTCACATCATCCGTTTTAGTGGCGTGTGCAAGAGCGGCGTATCGTATGAATAAAGAAGGAATGAAAGGTGCGAAAACAGTTTTCGATATAGCACCTGCGTATATGTCTATAAAAGACGGAGCGGAACTCAGAAAAAACTTACTGTAGATAAAAAACAGATTAGTCAGTTGGCTAATCTGTTTTTCTATGTAATGATTATTTCTGCTATTAAAAGTATTATAAGAAAACCAAAGTTGTAAAGAGAAAAATATTTTATATATTGTGTGGTTTTGTCGGGATTGTGTGATGTGTATTCCCTGAAAGTTATAAGACTTGCAAGAGATGAAATGAGAGTTCCTATTCCGCCGATATTAACCCCGATAAGCAAATGAGGATAGTTGTCTGTAAACTGAGAAAGCAAGATAGCTGAGGGAACATTGCTTATTATCTGGCAGGAAAGAACGCTGAATACCAGAGTGCTTTTACTCAAAAGAAACTCAAAAAAATCTCTCACAAGTTCGATTCTCGACATATTACCCGAAAAAACAAAAAAAGCACAAAATGTCAAAAGGAGCGGATAGTCAACCATTTTTAAAGCTTTCCTGTCAACAAAGAAGAGAACAGTGGGGATAACAATAAGTCCAACATAAAAAGGAATGCCTCTGAAAACTATTGCAATTGAAAGGATAAATAAAATAGAATAAAGAATAGTTTTAAATGGGTTAAGCGGTGTGTTTTCCCCATCAAATGAAATAGGCTCTTTTTCTATAAATAAGCAACATACTGTTATTATAATAATTGAAATAATAAAGGGAGGGAACATTATTTTGAAAAATTCCCAATTTGAAATATTGAATTTTGTGTAAAGATAAAGGTTTTGGGGATTTCCAAATGGAGTGAGCATACCTCCAAGATTTGCAGAAATGTTTTGCATAATAAAGGTGAATGCCATATGCTTTTTTTTGCCTGATGTTTTTAAAATTAAATATCCAAGAGGGAGAAATGTGAGAAGTGCCATATCGTTTGCAATAAGCATTGACCCAATAAAAGTTATATAAACAAGAGCCAAAATAGTAATTCTTGTGTTTTTAAAGCACTTTACTATTTTTTCAGCCAGTATGTAGAAAAAGTCAATGTTTTTAAAAGCACAAACTACTGCAAGAACCGAAAAAAGACAGGTCAGTGTTTTATAGTCAAAATATTCAAGATAAAGAGCATCTGGAGGGATAATAAATGAAGTAATAACTGCAAGGGTGAATGCGATAACCAGAACGATATTTTTCTTAATAAATTCCATAAATTTACTCTTTCTCCTTTCTTCTTTTTTAAATCTGCAATATTTTAACACATAATAAAAAATTTGTCAAAGAATATATAAAAATGAGTTGACAAGCATACTCTTTTGTGATAAAATCTTTTTAATAAAAATCTTTAAAAGCGATACCGTGATATCGGCAAGATTTAAAATACTGTGGAACGGATGCAGGTTAATTGCGTCCTTTTGGTAAGTCTTGTCGCACTCGGCAGGATTTTTTTCTAGCTTATTTATGAAGATGGAAAGGAAAAATTATGTTAAATCTAAACAATTGTAAAAAAGTTAATATTACATTGCCGAAGAGAGAAAATTTTTCTTTGGATTATTTGGTTTCAGGCGATGCTCTAAGCTTTTTGAATTGTGATAAACATACTATTATTCCCGGTTTTTGTGACGTGCATGTGCACTTTCGCGAACCGGGTTTTGTTTATAAAGAAACTATTGAGACAGGAAGCAGGTCAGCTGTACGTGGCGGATATGTGTCAGTTTGTACTATGCCTAATTTGAAGCCTGCCCCTGATTCCATTGAAAATTTTAACATTCAAAAAGAAAAAATTGATGAGGTAGGATTAATTGATATTTTTCCATACGGAACAATAACAAAAGCGCAAAAGGGTGAAGAACTTTCTGATATGGAAGAGCTTTCAAAGGTGGCAGTTGCGTTTTCTGATGACGGAAAAGGTATTCAGAATGAAGAAATGATGCGTCTTGCTATGATAAAGGCTAAAGCCCTTGGAAAAATGATTGTAGCGCACTGTGAAGATGAGTCCCTTTTGTATGGCGGGTATATTCACGATGGAGAGTATGCAAAAAAGAACGGACATAAAGGCATTTCATCAGAGAGTGAATATAAGCAGATTGAAAGAGACTTAAAGCTTGCGAAGGAAACCAGGTGCAAATATCATATATGCCACATTTCAACAAAAGAAAGTGTTGAACTTATAAGACGTGCTAAAGCAGACGGAGTGGATGTCAGCTGTGAAACAGCACCCCATTATCTTGTTCTTGATGATTCTAATCTTCAGGAAGAGGGAAGATTTAAAATGAATCCGCCCTTAAGAGGAAAAGAGGATAGAGAGGCACTTATAGATGGGATTATAGATGGGACTATTGATATGATTGCAACTGACCATGCACCCCATAGCCTTGAAGAAAAATCAAAAGGCTTGAAGGATAGTTCTTTTGGAATTGTGGGGCTTGAAACTGCATTTCCGGTTTTATATACTCATCTTGTAAAGAAAAATATAATAAGTCTTGAAAAGCTTGTTAAACTTATGGCAATAAATCCAAGAGAACGGTTCGGACTTCCTCTTGAAAACAGCTTTTCGGTCTGGGATTTGAATGAAGAATATTTAATAAACAGTGAAGATTTTCTTTCTATGGGAAAATCAACGCCGTTTGAAAATATGAAAGTTTATGGTAAAAACTTATTGACAGTACACAATGGTAAAATCGTTTATAGTATTGGGAGGTAGAAATAATGGCAAAGAGAGAAGACATTAAAAAAATATTAATTATCGGGTCAGGACCGATTGTAATAGGACAGGCTGCGGAATTTGACTATGCCGGCACACAGGCTTGTCTTGCACTTAAGGAAGAGGGTTATGAGGTTGTTCTTTGTAACTCAAACCCTGCAACAATTATGACAGATACAACAATTGCAGATAAGGTTTATATGGAGCCTCTCACATTGGAGTATATTGCAAAAATCTTAAGATATGAAAGACCTGATGCAATTGTTCCGGGCATTGGCGGACAGACAGGACTTAACCTTGCTATGCAGCTTGAGAAAAAAGGTATATTGAAAGAATGCGGGGTTGAGCTTCTTGGTACAAGCAGTGAAAGTATTGAGAGAGCAGAAGACAGAGAACTGTTTAAAGAACTTTGTCAGTCTATAGGAGAGCCAACTATTCCGTCTGAAATTACATATAATCTTGATGAAGCAAAGGAAGCGGCAGATAGAATTGGCTATCCTGTTGTTTTAAGACCTGCGTTCACTCTTGGCGGAACAGGCGGCGGATTTGCTAATAATGAAACAGAACTTATTGAAATCGGAACAAATGCCTTTAAGTTATCTCCTGTTAATCAGGTGCTAATCGAAAAAAGTGTAAAAGGATATAAGGAAATTGAATTTGAGGTTATGCGTGATTCAAATGACCATGCAATAACAATATGCGGTATGGAAAATATTGACCCTGTTGGAGTTCATACAGGTGATTCAATAGTTGTAGCTCCAATTATGACACTTTCTGATGAAGATTTAAAGATGCTTAATGACAGTGCTATAAAAATTATCCGTGAGCTTAAAATTGAGGGCGGATGTAATGTTCAGTTTGCACTTAATCCTGAAACAAGTGAATATTACCTTATTGAAGTAAATCCAAGAGTTTCCCGTTCATCAGCACTTGCATCAAAGGCGAGCGGTTATCCTATTGCAAGAGTGACTGCAAAAATAGCTGTTGGAATGGCGCTTGAAGATATTAAAATTGCAAACACAAATGCTGCATTTGAACCAAGCCTTGATTATGTTATTGCAAAGCTTCCAAGATTTCCTTTTGATAAGTTTACAACTGCGGCAAACACTCTTGGAACACAGATGAAGGCAACCGGTGAAATTATGGGTATCGGTTCAAACTTAGAAGAATGTTTGTTAAAATCAGTTCGTTCTCTTGAAATCGGAGCATATCATTACTATCTTCCAAAATTTGACGCAATGTCAATATTAGAACTTAAAGAATATATTAAAGAGTTTAAGGATGATAATATTTTTGCTATTGCACAGCTTATGAGACTTGGGGTTTCTGTTGAAGAGCTTCATGATATAACAAAGATAACAAGTTATTTCCTTGATTCATTAAAACGCATTATTGATATGGAAGAAAAAATAAAGGAAAATAAAGATAGCGAAGAAGTTTTAACAGAAGCAAAGAAAATGGGCTTCTGCGATAAGTATATTGCAAAGCTTTGGGATAAAAAAGAAATTGATATTTATAAAAAGAGAAAAGAAATGGGTCTTTTCCCAATATACAGAATGGTTGACACCTGCCACACAGGGGCATATATTCCATATTTCTATTCTTCTTACACAGGGGAAAATGCGTCAAAGGTTACAGATGCAAAGAAAATAGTTGTTCTTGGTGCAGGACCTATAAGAATAGGTCAGGGTGTTGAGTTTGACTATTCAACAGTTCATGCGGTTACAACTATTAAAAATTCAGGATATGAAGCAATTATTATAAATAATAACCCTGAAACTGTTTCAACAGACTACACAACAGCGGACAAGCTTTATTTTGAACCGCTGACACCTGAAGATGTTATGAATATTATTGAATTTGAAAAGCCTGAAGGCGTTATTGCATCACTTGGCGGACAAACTGCAATAAATCTTGCAGAGCCGCTTAGAAATCTTGGCGTTAAGATAATAGGAACAGATTGTGATGCAATTGAAAGAGCAGAAAACAGAGACAGCTTTGAAAAAATTCTTGAAGACCTTAAAATTCCTCAGCCAAAGGGTAAAGCAGTAACAAAAATTGAAGATGGTGTTAAAGCTGCCAAGGAAATCGGATATCCTGTTCTTGTACGTCCAAGCTTTGTTCTCGGCGGTCGTGCTATGCAGATAGTAGGAGATGAAGAACAACTCAGACATTATCTCAAAACTGCGGTTGAAATTGATGAAGATAAGCCTGTTTTAGTTGATAAATATATTCAGGGTAAAGAGGTAGAGGTTGATGCTATCTGTGACGGAAAAAATGTTTTCGTCCCTGGTATTATGGAGCTTGTTGAAAGAACAGGCGTTCACAGTGGTGACTCTATAAGCGTATATCCCACATTCAGTATTTCAAATAAGGTTAAGAAAACAATTCTTAAATATGCTAAAAAATTGGGTCTTGGTATTGGAATTGTTGGACTTTATAATATCCAGTTCATTGTTGATGAGAATGAAAAGGTGTATATTATTGAGGTTAACCCTCGTTCATCAAGAACAGTTCCGTTCCTTTCAAAGGCAACAGGATATAGCCTTGCAGATATTGCAACAGAGGTTATAATGGGTAAATCTCTTAAGGAACAAGGAATAAATAAGATTTATCCTGAAGAGAAAAAGAGAAGATATGTTAAAGTTCCTGTGTTCTCATTTAATAAGATAAGAGGACTTGATGCTTATTTGTCTCCTGAAATGAAATCAACAGGTGAAGCAATAGGATATGACGATAAGCTTAACAGAGCTTTATATAAGGCTCTTCAGGCATCAGGAATGCATCTTCAGAATTATGGAACAGTTTTTGCAACAATTGCAGATAAGGATAAGGAAGAAGCACTTCCGCTTATTAAGAGATTTTATAATCTTGGATTTAATATTGAGGCAACTGCAGGAACTGCAAAATTCCTGAAAGAACACGGAATAAGAACAAGAGTTCTCCGTAAGATAGAAGAAGGCACAAATGAAATTCAGGAAGCGTTAAGCCGCGGTCATATTGCTTATGTGATAAACACAAAGGATATTGGTTCTGCAAATCAGCTATCTGATGGTTATAAAATCAGAAGCTATGCAACTGAAAATAACATAACTATATTCACTGCACTTGATACAGTAAAAGTTCTTCTTGATGTTCTTGAAGAAACAACAATCTGTATTTCAACAATTGATGCATAAGCCAAATTATAAGGAGTAAAAATGAAACAAGGTTTATTTGAAATTATTGAAAATAAAAAGCTGACAGAAAATGTTTACAGAATGAAGCTAAAGGGTGATGTTTCAGATATTACCCGTGAGGGGCAGTTTATAAACATTCAGCTTGACGGACTATATTTAAGACGTCCGATTTCAGTTTGCGATAAGGATGAATCATCTGTTACCATAATCTATAAGGTTGTGGGAGAGGGAACAGAAAAAATGAGCAAAATGAAAGAAGGTACACTTGATGTTCTGACAGGCTTAGGTAACGGCTACAGAACGGATGTATCGGGAAATAGACCTCTTCTTATCGGTGGTGGTGTTGGTGTTCCCCCTCTTTATATGCTGGCAAAAAAGCTTATTGGCGAGGGTAAAAAGGTTTCTTTGATACTTGGTTTCAATAAAAAGGAAGAAATCTTTTATGAAGAAGAGTTTAAAAAACTTGGAGCAGATGTTTATGTAACAACTGTTGACGGGTCATACGGAATAAAGGGTTTTGTTACATCGAAAATGGAAGATATTGACTATACATACGTTTTCACCTGCGGACCGGAGCCAATGCTGAAAGCAGTTTATAACAGTTCAAAAACAAGCGGGCAGTTTAGCTTTGAGGAAAGAATGGGATGTGGCTTTGGTGCTTGTATGGGTTGTTCCTGCAAAACTTTATATGGAAACAAAAGAATATGCAAGGATGGCCCCGTTCTTGAAAAGGAGGAGATTATATGGCAGGAAGCTTAAAGGTTAATCTTTGCGGAATAGAGCTTGATAATCCCGTAATTCCCGCAAGCGGTACTTTCGGATACGGATATGAATTTGCAGAGCTTTATGATATTAATATCTTAGGAACCTTTTCGTTTAAAGGAACAACAAAAGATGCAAGATTTGGAAATCCAACTCCCAGAATTGCGGAATGCAGAGCGGGAATGATTAATGCGGTGGGACTCCAGAATCCGGGAGTTGATAAGGTTATTGAAGAAGAGCTTGTTAAGCTTGAAAGTTGTTTTTCGAAAAAAGTAATGGCAAATGTCAGCGGATTTTCTGTTGAAGACTATGCATATACATGTGAGAGACTTGATAAATGTGAGCAGGTTGGCTGGCTTGAAGTGAATGTAAGCTGTCCTAATGTTCACGGCGGAGGAATGAGCTTTGGCACATCCCCTGATGCAGCAGCAGAAGTAACAAAGGCAGTAAAAGCAGTTACAAAAAAACCTGTTATTATAAAGCTTTCTCCAAATGTAACCGATATTGTGTCTATTGCAAAAGCTTGCGAAGATGCGGGAGCAGATGGAATAAGTCTTATAAACACCCTTTTAGGAATGAAAATTGATTTAAAAACAAGAAAGCCTGTTATTGCCAATAAAATGGGCGGTTTTTCAGGAGATGCAATTTTCCCTGTGGCTGTTCGTATGGTGTATCAGGTGGCAAATGCGGTTAAAATTCCTGTTGTGGGAATGGGCGGAGTGTCTTCTGCGGAAAATGTTGTTGAAATGATGCTTGCAGGAGCAACTGCAGTTGAAGTGGGAGCTGCAAATCTTGTTAATCCGTATGTCTGCCGTGATATTATAAATGATTTACCAAAAGTTATGGATAAATATGGTATAAATTCGCTTGAAGAAATAATAGGAGGAGCAAAATAATGGGTAAGGATGTTATTATTGCCTGCGATTTCAGCAGTGCAGAAGATGTTTTTAAATTCCTTGACAAATTTCAGGGAAGAAAGCCTTTTGTGAAAATAGGTATGGAGCTTTTTTATGCAGAAGGACCTCAAATTGTTAAAAAAATTAAGGAAAGAGGTCATAAGATATTTCTTGATTTAAAACTTCACGATATTCCAAACACAGTTAAAAAATCAATGGCTGTTCTTTCAAATCTTGATGTTGATATGTGTAACCTTCACGCTGCAGGAACAAAAAATATGATGACTGCCGCAATTGAAGGACTTACAAGACCTGATGGAACAAGACCATTGCTTATTGCTGTAACACAGCTAACTTCAACTGATGAAGAAACTATGAAAAAAGACCTCTTGATAGATGAGCCTATTGATAAGGTTGTTATGCATTATGCAAAAAATGCAATGGAATCAGGTCTTGACGGCGTTGTTTGCTCACCGCTTGAAGCTGAAAAAGTGCATAAAACTTGCGGTGAAAATTTCTTAACTGTTACACCTGGTGTAAGATTTGCAGACGGAGAAGTGGGTGACCAGAAGAGAGTTATGACTCCTGAGGAGGCAAAGAAAATTGGCTCTGACTATATTGTAGTTGGAAGACCTATTACTGCTGCAGAAGACCCTGTAAAAGCTTATGAAAGATGTATAAATGAATTTGTAGGATAAGGAGATACCAGAAATGAAGAAATTAATTGCAAAAGATTTACTATCAATAAAGGCTGTATTTTTTAGACCCAATGAACCGTTTACATGGGCAAGCGGCATAAAAAGCCCTGTATATTGCGACAATAGATTGACACTCACCGCACCAAAGGTTAGATGCGATGTTGAAGAGGGTCTTGCAAAGCTAATTAAGGAAAATTATCCTGATGCAGAGGTTTTGATGGGAACATCAACAGCAGGTATTGCTCATGCTGCAATAACTGCCCATATTCTTGATATGCCTATGGGCTATGTTCGCTCAGGTGCAAAAGACCACGGCAGACAGAACCAGATTGAAGGCAAACTTGAAAAAGGGCAAAAAGTCGTTGTTGTTGAAGATCTTATTTCAACAGGCGGCAGCGTTATTGAGGTTGTAAATGTATTAAGAGAAGCAGGGGCAGAAGTTCTTGGCGTAGTAAGTATTTTCACATATGGAATGGAAAAAGGTTTAAAACGCCTTGCTGAAGCAAATGTTAAAAATATTTCTTTAACAGATTTTGATGCGGTTGCAGAAGCTGCCGCAGAAGAAGGCTATATTGAAACTGATGATATAAAAAGACTTATAGCTTTCAGAAATAATCCATCAGACGAAAGCTGGATAAACAAATAAAAGTTCAAAACAGGAGATAAAAATGAGAAATCTTATAAGTATTTTGGATTTATCGACAGAAGAAATTTCAGAGCTTATTGAAACAGCAAATGATATTATCAAAAATCCTGAAAAATATCAGGATATGTGTAAAAGAAAGAAACTTGCAACTTTGTTTTTTGAACCCTCAACAAGAACTAGGCTTAGTTTTGAGGCTGCGATGTATGAGCTTGGTGGAAATGTAATAGGTTTTTCTGAGGCGAGCAGTTCATCTGCTACAAAAGGCGAAAGTGTTGCAGATACCGCAAAGACAATAAGTTGTTATGCGGATATAATTGCTATGAGACATCCCAAAGAAGGGGCGCCTTATGTGGCGGCACAGAATGCAACAATTCCTGTTATAAATGCAGGCGACGGCGGACATAATCATCCAACGCAGACCCTCGCAGACCTTCTCACAATACAAAGAGAAAAAGGAAGACTAGATAACCTGACAATAGGTTTTTGCGGTGATTTGAAGTTTGGAAGGACAGTTCATTCGCTTATAGAGGCGATTTCAAGATATGAAAATATTAAGGTCGTGCTTATATCTCCGGATGAGTTAAAACTTCCAAGCTATATAAAAAAGGATGTTCTTGAAAAAAATAATATTCCTTATGAGCAAACAACAGAGCTTGAAGCTGTTATGCCAAAACTTGACATTTTATATATGACAAGAGTTCAAAGAGAAAGATTTTTCAACGAAGAGGATTATTTAAGACTTAAAGACAGTTATATTTTAACGCCTAAAAAGCTTGTTGGAGCTAAAGAGGATTTATCGGTTATGCATCCTCTCCCAAGGGTAAATGAAATAAGCAAGGCTATTGATGATGACCCGAGAGCGTGTTATTTCAAACAAGTTAAGAACGGAAAATATATCAGAATGGCACTTATACTGAAACTTTTAAAGGAGGCTGAGGTATGAATATAGATTCAATTACAAACGGAATTGTTATTGACCATATAACAGCAGGCAGGGGTATGGTGCTGTATGAACTTTTAGGTCTTGATGAGCTTGAATGTTCAGTTGCTATTATAAAAAATGTTTCAAGCTCCAAAATGGGCAAAAAAGACATAATCAAAATTGATGCAGATATAAATGTTAATCTTGATGTGGTTGGATATGTGGATAGCGATGTAACAGTAAATGTTATATCAAACGGCAAGCTTGTTGATAAGAAGAAGATTGGACTTCCTGAAAAACTTACAAACGTTATAAAATGCAAGAATCCAAGATGTATAACCTCTCAGGAAAATGAAATAGAACATATATTCAAATTAACAGATAAAGAAAACAGAGTTTATAGATGTATCTATTGTGATACAAAGGAAAAAGCATTTGATTAAGTAAAAAACTTTCTGCAAATTAATGCAGAAAGTTTTTATTTTTTATATTTTTCTATATGTTTTTTCATAGCGTCAAATGTTTTGCTGCTGATAACATGTTCGATTTTACAGGCATCTGCAGAAGCTGTTTCTACATCAACTCCTAATGAAATAAGCATTTTAGTAAGAACGGTATGTCGTTCAAATATGTGTTCAGCAGTTTTTTCCCCGAGCTTTGTAAGCGTAATATAACCATTCTCGTCAACGATTATATATCCGTCAGCTTTTAATAAACCTACGCCGCGACTAACACTGGGCTTGGAGTAATTCATATGTTCGGCTATATCTATAGAACGCACGAAGGTGTTTGATTTGGATAATATATATATTGATTCAAGATACATTTCTCCGGATTCTTTCATATATGTTACTCCTTTCTGTGTGAGTGTGCTACTTAAATTGTATCATATATATAATAAAAAATCAAGAAAATAAAAAAAGTGCTTGACAAAATTTTCTTTTAGTGCTATACTTTAACCAGTTAGCAATTGCTAACTGAAAAATAAAAGTAGGTGAAAATATGAATTTAAAAGATGCTGTAGAGGGCAAGGAATATATTATTTCTAAAATTGAGACTGATGATGAAGAGTTAGATAGTTTTTTATTTTCACTTGGCTGTTATAGTGGAGAACCAATTACTGTGATTTCACACTTAAAAGGTGGATGCACCGTCTCAATTAAAGACGGAAGATATAATATAGATAATCAGCTGGCAGAAGCTATAATTATTTAATATAGCTTCTTTTGCCTTATTTTTTTTGACTTACAGTTAGCAGTGGCTAACTTCAGTACATAAAGTATAATCCGAAAGGATTTAATAATAAGGAGGAATATATTATGAGAATTGCCTTAACAGGTAATCCTAACTCCGGTAAAACCACAATGTATAATGCTCTGACCGGCCGTAACGAAAAGGTTGGTAACTGGGCAGGGGTTACCGTCGAGAGGAAAGAACACCCAATCAAAAAGGCTTATTACAAAGGAGTCGAAGAACTTATCGCCGTGGACTTACCAGGTGCTTATTCGATGTCACCATTTACATCAGAAGAGAGCATCACAAGCTCCTATGTGAAGAAAGAAAACCCCGATGTTATTATCAATATCGTAGATGCTACAAATCTTAGCCGTAGTTTATTCTTCACAACGCAGCTTTTAGAGCTTGGAATACCTGTTGTTGTTGCTCTTAACAAAAGCGATATCAACGAAAAGAAAGGTACAAAGATTGATGTGGAAAAGCTCTCAGAAAAGCTTGCTTGTCCTGTAATCAAAACAGTTTCAATTTCTTCAAACGGTCTGCAGGCTGTTGTTGAAGCTGCTATATATGCATCAGGAACATCACAGAAGGCAGTTTATTCACAGGGAAACATCGACCTTACCAGTAAAGAAGCAGTTGAAACTGCTGACCGCAAGCGTTTTGAATTTGTAAATAAAATTGTAAAAGCTGTTGAAACCCGTAAGTTTCTTACAAAGGATAAGAATTTTGGTGATAAAATTGATGCTGTGCTTACAAATAAATGGCTGGGCATCCCGATTTTTGCGGTTGTAATGTACTTTGTGTTCCAAATTTCTCAGGTTTGGGTAGGTACTCCTATTGCAGACTGGCTCGTTGGATGGCTTGAGGCTTTTCAGGGTTGGGTAGGCGAACTTCTTGGCGATGCAAACCCTCTGCTTTCAGCAATCCTTGTTGACGGTGTAATCGGCGGTGTTGTAGCCGTTGTTGGATTCTTACCGCTTGTTATGGTAATGTATTTCCTAATTGCTCTTTTGGAAGATTGTGGATATATGTCAAGAGTCTGCGTTGTTCTTGACCCTATTTTTAAAAAGGTGGGTCTATCAGGGAAATCAGTCATTCCGTTTGTTATAACAATCGGTTGTGCAGTTCCCGGTATTATGGCAAGTCGTACTATAAGAAATGAGCGTGAACGCAAGAAAACAGCAATGCTTTCTCCGTTTATGCCTTGCGGTGCTAAAATTCCCGTAATTGCCCTTTTTGCGGGAGCTTTTTTTGACGATGCGGGTTGGGTTAGCACAGTTATGTATCTTTCAGGAATAGTGTTAATTTTCTTAGGTGCTTTGCTGGTAAACAAAATTACAGGCTACAAGGCGAGAAAATCGTTTTTTATTATCGAGCTACCGGAATATAAGGCTCCTTCTTTCTGGGGTGCATTTAAATCAATGTGCAGCCGTGGATGGGCTTACATAGTGAAAGCTGCTACTATCATTCTTCTTTGTAATATGGCAGTACAGCTTATGCAAACATTTACATGGAGCTTACAGGTTGCAGAAACCGCTGACTCTTCAATTCTTGCATCTATTGCAGGTCCGTTTGCGTATATTCTTGTTCCTATTGTTGGTGTACTTAGCTGGCAGCTTGCAGCGGCAGCGGTTACAGGCTTTATTGCAAAAGAAAATGTTGTTGGCACGCTTGCAGTTTGCTTTGTTGGGCTTGAAAATCTTATTGACACAGAAGAACTTATTCTTATGGAAGGTGCAGGTGCAGAAGTTCAGGCAGTGTTTGCTATCACAAAGGTTGCAGCACTTGCTTATTTGATGTTTAACCTCTATACACCTCCTTGCTTTGCTGCTATCGGTGCTATGAATGCAGAAATGAAGAGTGCAAAATGGCTTTGGGGCGGAATTGGTCTTCAGCTTGGCGTAGGTTATACAGTTGCATATTTAGTTTACACAATTGGTACACTCATCACTGCTCCTGATACACTTAATGTTGGCGCTGCTATTGCAGGTTTTATAATTGTTGCTATTTTGGTAGCTATTACATTTTGTCTTATAAGGAATACAAATAGGAGACTTAAGGAAGAATATGCTTTGGGTTATCCAAGTGAAAAAAACACGGGTGTTAAAGTATAATGATGACAAATATAATTTTAGTGATAATTCTTTTGTTTATTGCAGGCAGTGCTCTTTTATATCTTTATAGAGCAAAAAAACGCGGAGAACACTGTATAGGGTGTCCATATAGCAAGCAATGTAAGGGAAAATGTGCAAAAGATAAATAATAAAAAAGATGATTTTACCAATGGTAAAATCATCTTTTTTATTGGCGGAAGAGGCGGGATTTGAACCCGCGTGCCCGCTATGGACAACACGATTTCCAATCGTGCTCGTTATGACCACTTCGATACTCTTCCATATATTCGTTAAACAACTCTAATATTATACTATACATAATTCAAAAAATCAAGATAAATTTTTAAAATCTTTTATAAAAAACTCTTTTCATTTTTAAATTTGTATGGTATAATGTATATGTATATATCTGTGCAGTATCAATATATAGTATGTG
>JAZSOT010000041.1:0-4085 GCA_045537065.1 Clostridia bacterium
GTAGATTTCTTGGTCTTCCTAAGACCGCTTGGCCTCCGACTTGCAGGAGAAAACCAGAACGCTGATAAGCATAACAATACCCAAAAATCCTGCAATTTTGCTCAAATGCTTTGAAAAGCGTGTCTTTTTGATTTTCGGTGCAAGATTGACAATAACGGTTATTGCAATAATTGCCACAATCAAAATGGTTGAAAGGGCATTCATTGTTGGATTTGTTCGTTTTGTCATATTGTAAACCACAATGGAGATATTCTTAACGCCGTTTCCCGTAACAAAATAGGAAACAACAAAATCGTCGATTGACATAGTGAATGCAAGAAGAATCCCTGCATAAATCCCAGGCTTAATCATCGGGATAATAACCTTCCAAAGCGCCTGCCACGGGGTTGCCCCCAAATCAAGAGCCGCGTTTGCCACATTTACATCAAGAGCCCTGACCTTTGGATAAACACTTGTTATAACATAAGGCGTACAAAAGCAAATGTGTGCTAAAAGCATAGTCATATAACCCTTTTGAATGGATACGGCAGAAAATAAAATCATAAGTCCAACCGCCATAACTATATCGGGTATCATCATAGGGATATTGTTTATGTTAAGTGTCCAGTCCCTCAAAACCTTACGGCATTTGGAAAGACCGATAGCGGTCATTGTCCCGAGTATCGTTGAAATAACCGTTGAAATTATTGCGATTGTAAGGGAAACATAAACTGCCGACATAATTTCCGAGCTGTTTATAAGCTCGCTGTACCACCGCATTGAAAACCCCGAAAAATGAGTCAGGGATTTTGAACTGTTAAAAGAAAAAATAACGGTTACAAGGATTGGAAGATAGAAAAATGCAAAGCACAGGAAAATATAAAGTCCCGATGGGATTTTAGACAGTTTTTTCATCATAATTGCTTGCTCCTTTCTATATTATTCGTCTGTTTTGTCAAATTTCTCGGTAAGCTTTATGGCAACAAGCATAATCGCCGCAAGAACAAAGGAGATTGCTCCGCCAAAGTTCCAGTCACCCACAGAAACAAACTGACTTTCAATAAGATTACCAACCATCATATAGTTTCCGCCCCCCAAAAGCTTCGGGATAACAAAGCTTGAAATAGAAAGCAGGAAAACCATAATAACGCCGTTTATAACCCCTGGGAGGGAAAGCTTGAAAATAACCTTTTTAAAGGTCTGGAATTTGTTTGCCCCCAAGTCGTAAGACGCTTCAATAAGGGACTTATCCATTTTTGAAAGACTTGTGTGTATAGGGATAATCATAAAAGGCAAAAAGTTGCAGACCAGCCCTAAAATTACGGCGAAATCCGTATACATAAGCGTCATTGGCTCTATGCCGAAAAGTCCTAAAAATGAATTAAAGAGTCCGTTTTCGGAGAGTATGCTTATCCAGGCATAGGTGCGAAGAAGCATATTTATCCACATAGGAATAGTCACCATAAGAATTAAAATTGACTGCACCTGCTCGGAAAAACGGGAAATAAGATATGCCATTATGTATCCTAAAACAAGGCAAACCAAAACCGTTATAATTCCCACTTTAAGGGAGGTCCAGAAAACAGAAATATATGACGGGCTCAGTATGTTTTTAAAGTTATCAAACGTAAAGGAAACCGTCAAAACAGTATTTCCGTCAGTTGTGAAGGCGTAAATCAAAATCATTATAAGAGGAATGATTATAATAAGCCCCGCCCATATCAGGTATGGGAGAATGAAGTTTTTGTATATTTTCATATTGTCCACCCCATTGTATACATAACGTGAATATCCTCGGGGCCGAACAAAAGACCTACATCAAGTCCAGGCTCGAAATAGTCCGTTGTGTGGATTTTGTATGTTCTTATGTCGGTTTTAACAAGGATTTCGTAGTGAACACCTTTAAAAACAACAGATTCAACCTTGCCGTGAAGCTTGGTTTTTTTCTCAAAATTATCAGAAATTATGTCGATATCTTCAGGCCTTAAAACAACCTCAACCTCTTCGTTGGGCTTAAAACCCTTGTCAACACACTTAAATTCAAATCCGTCAAATTTAACAAGACAATCCTCAATCATATTGCCTTCAATAATGTTTGACTCGCCAATAAATGATGCAACAAAGCGGTTTTCAGGCTCGTTGTATATGTCAATTGGAGTTCCTATTTGCTGAACCTCGCCGTCTTTCATAACAACAACCGTATCAGACATTGAAAGAGCCTCTTCCTGGTCGTGGGTAACATAAATAAAGGTTATGCCAACCTCCTGCTGAATTTTCTTAAGCTCGCTCTGCATTTCCTTTCTAAGCCTTGCGTCAAGAGCACCCAAAGGCTCGTCTAAAAGCAAAACCTTTGGCTCATTGACCAAAGCACGGGCTATTGCAATTCTCTGTTGCTGACCCCCTGAAAGAGAGGTAACATCTCTGTTTTCGTAGCCCGAAAGACCAACCAAAGACAGCATTTTCTTGACCTTTTGCTCAATAACATCCTTTGGCATTTTTTTAAGATTAAGACCAAATGCAACATTTCCGAACACGTCAAGATGAGGGAACAGAGCATATTTCTGGAAAACCGTGTTAACCTCACGTTTGTAGGGCGGAACTTGGGAAATTTCCACGCCGTTAAATAAAACCTCGCCCATATCAGGGTCCTCAAACCCCGCAATAATGCGAAGAGTTGTTGTTTTTCCGCAACCTGACGGACCCAGCAGAGTCAGAAATTCATTTTCATATATTTTAAGGTCAAGCCCTTTTAAAACCTGTTGGTCGTCAAAAGTCTTTGTAAGTCCTTTAAGCTCAATTATGCAAACATCGTTATTTTTCATAGTTATATCGTCCTTTCCTTAAAAATATGGTGGGGAAGAAACCCAAAGAAGCTTGGCTTCTTTTTTTCCGCCGTTATATAAATGATAGTTTTCGTTACAGTATATATAAAAGGAGTCCCCTGCTTTTGCAGAAATTTTTTCTTCGCCGTAGCAAACGGTAATCTCGCCCTCTAAAACAAAACCGAAATCTTCTCCGTCGTGGGGCGGAACAATTTCCGATTTCCCCTTTGGCATAAGAGTCATATGAATTGGCTCCATAAGATTTTTTTGAGCGTTTGGAACAAGATATTGAATTTTGTATTCCTCCTGCTCATTTTCAAAATAATCATCATTGGAGCAAACAATAACATTTTCTTCAGGCTCATCACCCTTGAAAAAGTCCGAAAGAGAAGAGCCAAGCACCTCTAAAATATCCTCAAGTGTTGCGATAGAGGGGGAAGAAAGGTTATTTTCCACCTGTGACAAAAATCCCTTTGAAAGCTCACAACGATTAGCTACGTCTTCAAGCGTAAGCTGATTTTTCAGCCTTAAACTCTTTATTTTACTGCCAATATCCATAATATCACTCCTTATCAGTAAATAAGCAATTTCTATATCAAGGCGTCAAAAACCGCCTTTTCAAAGCGCCGTCCCGAAAGGTTTCCGCTTCCTCCGTCAATTCTGGAATTTTTCATAAACACAGCGCAGATGTCATTTTTGGGGTCAACCCAGAAATGTGAGCCATATGCTCCGCTCCAGCCGAAAGTTCCAACAGGCAAGTCCCCGTAAGCCTCATCGGTGATAACACGAACACCGAGTCCCCAACTTGAAAAACCTGACTCTATGGTCATTTCTTTTGGAAGATAGAGCTTTGACATTTTGCTTAGTGTATCGGAGGAAACGATTTGCTTACCAAAGATAGTTCCCTTCTTTAAAAGCATCTGTGCAAAATTTGCATAATCGTCTAAAGTGGACACAAGCCCTGCTCCTGCAAGCTTATGCCCGCAGGGAAAACATTCAAAAACACAATGGGGACAAGTCTCACCAATATAATTTTTTCCATCAACCTTATTATGCATTGTTATAACCCGTTCCCACTGGTCCTGTGACGGGGAAAATGTTGTGTCAGGCATATTACAGGGAATAAAAATCTCATTTTTCAAAAAATCTTCATAATCCTGATTTGTTACCTTTTCAACAATTGCCGCGAGCACATCAAATGCCGCAAATGGGCTGTAAGCTTGTTTGGTAAGTGGCTCAAAGTCAAGGCCTGCTTTAATAAAATACTGTATTGTTCCATCAATG
>JAZSOT010000046.1:0-28623 GCA_045537065.1 Clostridia bacterium
TGCCGCAAGTGCACATAAAATGTCTAAAAATCTTTTTATATATTTCCTATACATCAAAACAGCCCCTTAATAATATCAATTACCATTCTTTGCTCATCTTCTGTCATTTTTATATCAGATGGCAGGCAGATTCCTCTTTTAAATATATCCGCTCCAACATCTTTTCCGTTTGCAGTAATAAAATCATATCCTTCAAACACGGGTTGCAGATGCATCGGTTTCCATATGGGTCTTGACTCTATATTCTCTTTTTCAAGTGCAATTCTTATTTTTTCAGGATTTACCTTTTCTATAGCATCTTCGTTAATAGTTAAGCAGCTCAGCCAGAAATTTGGCTGTGAGCATTCAAGATATGGATTCATTTTTACAGGTATGTTAGAAAAAGCTTCTTCATACATTCTGTAAATCCTTGTTTTAATCGCTTTATGCTCATCAAGGTGTAAAAGCTGTCCTCTTCCTATCCCCGCAACCACATTGCTCATTCTATAGTTATAACCAATATGACTATGCTGATACCATGGTGCAGCATCCCTTGCCTGAGTTGAATAGAAACGAACCTTTTGAACCGCTTCTTCATCATCAGATAAAAACATTCCGCCGCCTGAGGATGTTATAATTTTATTCCCGTTAAAACTGATAGCATTATACTTTCCAAAAGTTCCGGTCTGCTTTCCTTTATATGTTGCAGAAAGTGATTCTGCAGCATCCTCAATGAGAACAACGTTATACTTCTCGCAAAGGCTCACTATTTCATCAAGCTTTGCCGGCGTTCCATAAAGATTTGCAACAATGCAAGCCTTAACCTTGCCGTCATATTTTTTCAAAGCATTTTCCAATGCTACAGGGTCCATATTCCAGGTTTCATATTCCGAATCAATAAAAACCTGTGTTCCGTTTTCATATGTAACCGGATTTACTGTTGCTGCAAAGGTTAAATCAGAGCAGAGAACAATATCTCCCTTTTTAACTCCTGCAAGCTTAACTGCAAGGTGGAGTGCGTGTGTTCCCGCTGTCATTGCTGCCGCAGCCTTACATCCTACATACCTTGCGATTTCGTTTTCAAACTCAGTTACATTTTTTCCAAGAGGTGCAACCCAGTTTGTATCAAAAGCTTCTTTTACAAATTTTTGTTCATCACCATGCATGGTTGGCGTTGATAACCATATTCTATCTTCCGGCATCACTTTAACCTCAATTTTCATAAAATTCTATCATTATATTTTACCATAAATAATTATAAAACGCAAGAAATTTTGTAAATTTACACAAAAAACCTTTCATATGCACAAACATATGAAAGGTTTTTTATTACTTTACACTATAATTTCCTTTTATCATTACTATTACATTATCCTCTGCTATAAACCCTCTTCCATCTCCAAGCGGTACAATAAGCAGATGATTAGAGGGCATACTCTCTCCGTTTGACAAATCAAATCCTGATGTCGTGTCTGCAAGCCCTCCCTTTTCAGATGCTATAATTGTTGCCTTTCCCATTCTGAGAATAAGCTCTGTGCTTTTTTCACACAAAACAACATCTCCTCCTTGGAAATTAACAACTTCAAAGGAGGCTTCTCCTCCGCCTCCAATAGAAGAGATCTTCTCGTCTATATATTCTTTAATTTCAGGTATAACCTTATTCTGGATATAACTGAGAGATACAAGCGGGTCGTTACCATCTCCTGTTTCTGCAAATACAGAAAATATTGTTGTGACTAAAACTATAAGTATAAATGCTAAAAAAATTACACGAAATTTTTTGTTTTTCATTTCAAAAACTCCTTTGTACTTTATGTGTTTGTTATCCTTATATAAGCCCGAAACTGATTTCAAGCGCTTGATTTACTTTATTCATAAGGTCATCATCCAGATGTCCTATTTTTTCCTTAAGCCTTTTCTTATCAATGGTCCGTATCTGTTCTGCTAAAACAACGCTATCCTTTGAAAGTCCATATTCATTAGCATCAAGTTCAATATGGGTTGGCATTTTAGCCTTATTTATCTGGGATGTAATTGCTGTTGCAATTACTGTTGGACTATATTTGTTTCCTACATCGTTCTGAATTATAAGCACCGGGCGTACTCCCCCTTGTTCAGAACCGATAACAGGACTCAAATCTGCATAATAGATATCTCCTCGTTTTACTATCAATTTCATTCACTCTCCGCAAGTATTTGTTCTATCAACTGAAGAGATGAATTATCACTTTCTATCCCCTCTTCAGCAAGTGTTAGATTGACGGAGGACATAGTTTCATACCCTTTAGCCAAAACCATTTCTAATTCATTTTTTTCAAAATCAATCAGCTTTGACATAGCATATCCTCTCCTTAAAGTTTAAATCAATCCTAATACACTATACGCAACAACACTTGTTTTTGTTAGTGACATATGGCACATATAAACTTTAAAGAAGAACAAAACCTTCCGACCCGTCCTCCGATGTTTATATTATTGCCACCGAAATTGACTATAATACATTTTTTACAAAATATGTTATTATTTAAATAAATCTTTTTCTATACTTTCATTAAGTTTAAAACTTTTAAATTTTACACCCATTATCTCATTCCCCTCCATATCATAGGTTATAAGCTTTTCAGGTGTAAAATCCTTATTATTTATCCAAACTTTCTGACTGTGCCTCATTGGATTATCGTCCGTTAAGATATTTTTCAGCACAGTGTAATCATTTGTCATACTATCTGCCGTTTCGACAAAAGCATCTTCACTTTTATAATAAGATTCAAAAAAATCATTTATAAATATATAGCTTCTGTCCTCCGGAATATAATCATCCAGTGAAAAAATATTACCATCACCCGAATGCATAATAACTTTTCCATTATAAAAACTATATCCCGTTCCTTTTAAGCTTTCAGGGGATGTTATTTCGGTTTTATAATAGTTGGGTGAAAGAAAATACTGCCTGATTCCGTAAGTGTTTGTTGTCAGATTAGACTTAACAGTTAGCTCTGCATCTGCAACATATGATGATATATTATTGAATCTATCGTATATATTCTTATATGAATCGTGTTTTATTTTTCTGCCGCAGGCAGAAAAAGTTATCATAAGTACAAATGCAATAATTACCGCAAATGCCTTTTTCAATACTCTAGCTCCTTTAATGCCAAGGGGATTTTATCAAGAATATCAGACGCAATAAGAGAGTATTCTCCCAGTTCATATGCTGCCATATCGCCTGCTCTTCCATGAAGATATACCGATAAAACTGATGATTCAAACTGACTTAGTCCCTGCCCTATAAATGATGCAATCATACCCGTCAGCACATCTCCGCTCCCGCCTGTTGCCATACCGGGGTTTCCCGTTTCATTTATATAATACTTGCCATCTGTATCAGCAACCACTGTGTGCTCGCCTTTTAGCACTGTTACAACATTATATTTTTCAGAAAAACAAAGAGCAGTTTTGAGTCTTTTTTCCTGAATTTCAGAAACGCTTTTTCCGGTAAGTCTTGACATCTCCATTGGATGAGGGGTTATTACCGCCTTGACTTTTAATTTTTTTAATATATCTATATTCCCGGAAACTGCATTTATGCCATCTGCATCAATAACTAATGGTTTTTCAGCTCTCTCAATTATATCATAAACAAGCTTTCTACATTCCTCACTCTGTCCAAATCCCATACCAAAGCCTGTTACATCCGAAAGATTTACTCTTTCTATTATACTTTGAGAGTCCATTAACGAAAATTTTCCATCATATTCACTATAACCCATAGTCATAGCTTCTGTTAATTTTGTTGCTACAACAGTATATAAAGATTCAGGAACTCCAACATTTAAAAGTCCACATCCGCATCTTAAAGCCCCCAAAGCAGATAAACAAACAGCACCAGCCATTCCTTTTGATGCGCCAAGAACAAAAACTCTGCCAAAATCACCTTTATGTGCATCTGACTTTCTCTTTGGCAAAAGATTTTTCATTTTTATTAAAGTCTCATTACTAAGCTTTGAAAACAAAGCATCTTCACCACACACAACTGCAACAGCATTATCATCAGAATGAGAAATTGACAAATCTGCAATTGACTTTACACCCATAAAAACTATATACGGCTTATGGTTTTCATAGTGATGTACTTCAATATTCTTTAAACTTATGCCCGAAAACCCTGTTCCTAAGAATTTTGAATATGCCTCTTTTGCAGCAAACATTCCAGCAACAGTTTCAGCCCTATAGTTTTTTGCCTTTATATATTCAACTTCTTTATCTGTGAATACACGATTTAAAAAACTATCATTTTTGTCGAGACTTTTCTTTATTCTGTTTATTTCTACAATATCAATTCCTGTTTTTATCATAAATTAACCGACTATACATTTTTGCGGATTTATTATACCAATGCTCTTAACCATTTTTTCACTTGGAGAAAAAACAAGCATTTTTTTGCCGTCATCATTTTCATAAACAACAAAACAGGTTTCCGCATCTTTAATATTCTTACATGCAAAGATTTTTTTAATACTTTTATCTTTTAAATATTTATTATATTCTGCACTGCTCACCTTTCCAAAAAAATCAATTTTATGGAAATTAACCTCCGCCACCTTTTTTCTTGTTCTTAAGTTTATAATTTTATCAACATCCATTTCCGAATTTGTAAGTATGTATTCGTACTCAAGATTAATTGATGTTACAAGCTTATACATAAGATAGACTATCAATATAACCAACACAAGAGTCAAAGAACTCATTGCCGGAATAACAACCGCTACAATCGGAACAATTAAAACAAGAAAAAGTCCTACAACCAGCACAGCCAAAACTTTTATATAATCCATTACGGTTTTCTTTCTTTTAACCATATGTTCAACAAAAATATCCATTTTACAAATAGCCTCCATACATTTTTGTGATATATGTTATTGTAACACATTTAAAATTACATTTCAAGTACATAATTTTAGGTTGATTTTTTTTAATGAAAATAGTATAATAGTTCTTTGTAAAAAAAGACTATAATAACGCAGGTGAAAAAATGAAAGACAATACAACAGAAATATTCAGAGATGCGCCCGTTCCAAAGGCGGTTTTCAATAATATTATTCCATCAATAATCAGTATGATTATGGTACTTGTATATAATCTAGCAGACACATTCTTTATCGGACAAACAAAAAATCCATATATGGTGGCTGCAGTTTCGGTTGCAACTCCCGTATTTCTTATATTTATGTCTATCGGGATGCTTTTCGGAATAGGCGGGCTTTCTCTTATATCAAGAATGCTTGGAGCAGGAGAAAAAGAAAAGGCTAAAAACACTTCTTCCTTCTGTTTCTGGTCAGGTCTTGGAATTGGTATTATATCTCTTATTCTTATTATTACTTTCTCAAAAGAGATTTCTCTTACCGTTGGGGCAAGCGCTGATACTTTAGACTACACATCAACATACCTTTCTATAGTATCACTTGGTATTCCCTTTTTGATAGTAAGCAAGACCTTCAGCCACATAATAAGAGCAGAAGGAAATGCAAAAAAAGCTATGGAAGGCATGATAATAGGAAATCTTGTTAATATAATTCTTGACCCTATTATGATTTTAGGTTTTGGATGGAACGTTGCAGGAGCAGCAATTGCCACAGTTATAGGAAACATTTGTTCTACGTTATTCTACTTGAGTCATCTTATTTCTTCAAAATCGATGCTGTCAGTTAATATTAAAGATTATAAAATAGGTAATAAAATTATGACAGGTGTTCTGGCAATCGGAATCCCCGCCTCCCTCAACAATATGCTTATGAGCCTTTCAAACATAATTATAAACAATCTTATGTTAAAACACGGAGATATGGCTGTTGCAGGACTTGGAGTTGCAATGAAGGTTAATATGATAGCCGTTATGCTTTTAATCGGTCTCGGCACAGGTATTCAGCCACTTTTGGGCTATTGTTTTGGAGCGAAAAACAAAAAGAGATATTTTGATATTCTTAAATTCTCTCTTACCCTTGCATTTTGTCTCAGTCTGGTTATGACCGTTATTTGTTACTGTGGTGCAAAACCTTTGGTTACGGCATTTTTAGACAACCCTGCTGCATCGGGCTTTGGAATGTCATTTTCACGAATTTACATATTCTCAGGTCCTGTCCTCGGAATTTTATTTGTTTTTATAAATGCCATTCAGTCAATCGGTGCAGCAATACCATCACTTATTCTGTCAATCAGCAGGCAAGGACTTTTATATATCCCTATTCTGTTTCTGTTTAACAGTTTTTCATCTGCCAAGCTCCTTGTACTTGCACAGCCCTTTACAGATTACTTGGCTGCAAGCCTTTCTGCCGTACTATTTTACTTAAGCTATAGAAAATACTTTAAAAATATATAGAAAATATCCCTTTTGGTTCGTGAACCAAAAGGGATATTTTTATTATTCTATACTTATTACTTTAAAGTCTTTATCCTCTATTGTTTTTATCAATACATCATCAGCTATTTCGTTTTTTAACGTTATATCTGCAACTCCATCTTTATGACTCACATCAGCTATTTCTACTTCGGGAACTAATTCCAACGCTTTTTTCACTGTTGCTTCACAATGACCGCACATCATTCCCTCAATTTTAATTCTTTTTTTCATAAGTTTTTCCCTCTTTTCTTTTTTTCTTATATTATAAACATCAACTAAATTAAGTCTTAAGGCATTGGACACTACGCAAAAGCTTGAAAGACTCATAGCAAGTGCCGCAAACATCGGATTAAGTCTTATATTGAAAAACGGTATTAAAATTCCTGCTGCAATTGGTATTCCAACTACATTATATATAAACGCCCAGAAAAGATTCTCTTTTATATTCCTGAGAACTCTTCTGCTTAAATTAATAGCCCCTGGCACATCCAAAAGACTATTCTTTATAAGAACAACATCCGCTGCATCGATTGCAATATCCGACCCTGCCCCTATGGCAATTCCTGTATCAGCACTCGTCAGCGCCGGAGCATCATTTATTCCATCTCCAACCATCATAACAAGACCGTTCTTCTTCAAATCTCTTATTATGCTTTCCTTATTTTCAGGAAGAACCTCTGGTATAATTTCATCAACACCCACTATTTTACCTATTGCATCAGCTGTTCTTTTATTGTCTCCCGTCAGCATAATAGTTTTTATTCCCATTTTTTTAAGCTCTTTTACTGCATTAATGCTATCCTTTTTAACAGTATCAGCAACAGCTATAATACCAAGCAGTGACCCGCCTTTAATAAAGAACAAAGGTGTTTTACCCTGAGACGAAAGATATTCCGCATTTTTATTAATCTCATCTCCAATATCCGCATAATTACTTACGAATTTCAGGTTACCGCCATATACTACTTCTTCTTCTATAGTGGCACAAAGACCATTTCCCGGGAAAACTTCAAAATTTTCATTTTCAATTAAATCTATATTATTTTCTTTCCCATAGTCAACTATTGCCCCTGCAAGCGGGTGTTCACTCTTATTTTCGAGGGAATATGCATACTTAACAAGGTCCTTTTCCAAAACATCTATGGGAATAACATCGGTTACTTTTGGCTTACCAACAGTAATTGTTCCCGTTTTATCGAGAGCAACAGTTTTCACCTTACCTGCCTGTTCCAATGATGCTGCTGTTTTGAACATAATCCCACATTTTGCCCCGACACCGCTTCCAACCATAATTGCAACAGGAGTTGCAAGTCCGAGAGCACAAGGACAGCTTATAACAAGAACAGAAATTCCTCTCGCCAGAGAAAAACCTACCGTGTATCCAAAAAACAACCAGATTAGTGTTGTTATAATCGAAAGTATAATAACCGTTGGAACAAACACCCCTGACACCTTATCTGCAATTTTGGAAATCGGAGCTTTTGATGAGGAAGCCTCACTCACCAGTTTTATGATTTGGGACAAAGTTGTATCTTCTCCAACCTTTGTTGCCTCGCATTTTATATATCCCGACAAATTAACCGTTCCAGAAGAAACCAAATCTCCCTCTTTTTTATCAACGGGGATACTCTCGCCTGTTAAGGATGCTTCATTAACTGCACAGGTACCTTCTATTATCTTTCCGTCAACGGGAATATGTTCACCTGAACGGACAACAAATATATCACCAATTAAAACATTCTCCGTCTGAATGGTTATTTCAATTCCATTACGGATTACAACCGCAGTTTTCGGAGCAAGACTCACAAGTTTTTTTATAGCATCGGTGGTTTTCCCTTTGGACCGTGCCTCAAGCATTTTTCCAAGTGTAATCAACGTGAGTATTGTTCCTGCTGATTCAAAATAAAGTTCATGCAAAAGATGATGTGCCGCATCGTCACTTTTTGTCATAGCGAAAAGTATAGCCATACTGTAAATAAATGCCGCTGCCGAGCCAAGGGCAACAAGCGTGTCCATATTAGGTGATTTTTTAAAAAGACTTTTAAAACCGCTTATAAAAAATCTTTGATTTATTACCATAACTACAGATGTTAAAACAAGCTGCAAAAGACCTATCGCTACGTAGTTATTTTTGAAAAAAATCGGCATGGGCATATTCCACATTGTATGTCCCATTGATACATACATTAGAATTATAAGAAAGAATAAAGAAAACCAGAGTCTTTGTTTCAAGCCTGACATATCGTTTTTTAATTTATCTGTGTTTTCAGTAGCTTTTTGTTTATCTCCCTTCAGGCTTGCTCCATATCCTGCATCTGTTACTGCCTTAATTATTTCATCAGCATCGGCATCCCCCTCAACAATCATATCGTTTGTGAGAAGATTTACCGAGCACTTTTCAACGCCTCTGGCTAACCTGACCGCTTTTTCAACTCTTGCACTACAAGCAGCACAGCTCATTCCTGTTACATCATAATACTTTATTTTTTTATCCATAACAAATTTCTTCCGTTTCTAATAGATTAAAAAACCAAAACCTTTATAAAAAGATTTTGGTTTTTATTTCAAAAACATATCGGTAAGTCTGTAAGCCGAGTTCTGTCTTAGACGGTTATCTATCTACGATATATATCACTATATATCTTTAGCCACCTTTTCAAAAGCCGTCGGGCAGACTTAATCTTTTTATCAGGTGTTGCTCCGGATGGGGTTTACATCAACGATAAGTCGCCATATCGCGGGTGAGCTCTTACCTCGCCTTTCCACCCTTACCTGAAAAACTTCAGGCGGTATATTTCTGTTGCACTTTCCTTAGAGTTACCTCCACAAGGCGTTACCTTGCATCCTTGCCCTTTGGAGCTCGGACTTTCCTCACGCACAGGATTACTCCATATGCCCGCAACCGTCCGGCTTACCGATAATTAAATTATGCTCTGTATATTGTAACCTTTATAATTCCATCAATTTCTAAAAGTTCATCCTTAACAGAATCATCTACATCTCCTGAAATATCAATTAATGTATATGCATAGTCACCTTTGCTCTTATTAAGCATATTTTCAATGTTAATACTATCATTTGCAAAAAGCTGAGAAATCTTATTAAGCATTGTTGGAACATTCTTGTGAGCTATTGCAACTCTTGAACCTGAAACCTCTCCCATATCACAATTCGGGAAGTTTACAGAATTCTTGATGTTTCCGTTTTCAAGGAAATCCTTAATTTCTTTTGCAGCCATAACAGCACAGTTATCTTCACTTTCAGGTGTTGATGCTCCAAGGTGAGGCATAACAATAACATTTTCATCAGCTAAAAGTGCATCTGATGCAAAATCTGTTACATAAGCTGCAAGTGTTCCATCAGCCAATGCATCAATAACATCAGCATCAACAACAAGCTCTCCTCTCGAGAAGTTCAAAAGACGGGCACCCTTTTTCATTTTTCTGAATGCGTCCTTATTAAACATTCCCTTTGTTGTTTCTGTTGCAGGAACGTGAACACTTATATAATCGCTTTCAGCAAGAATTGTTTCTATATCATTTGCCTTTTTCGCACTACGTGTCACATGCCAAGCTGCATCAACTGACAAATATGGGTCATAACCAATAACTTCCATACCAAGAGCATGAGCTGCGTTTGCAACTCTGACACCAATAGCACCAAGTCCGATTATACCAAGAGTTTTTCCCTGAATTTCAGGACCTGCAAAGTTAGACTTGCCTTTTTCCACAAGCTTTGACACTTCGCTTCCGTTACCCTTTAAAGTTTTTGCCCATTCAATACCTTTAACAATTTTTCTTGATGCAAGGAAAAGACCTGCAATAACAAGTTCTTTTACCGCATTGGCATTTGCTCCAGGAGTGTTGAATACAACAATACCCTTTTCGCTGCATTTGTCAACAGGAATATTGTTTACACCTGCGCCTGCTCTCGCAATAGCAGAGAGACTTTTTGGAAGCTCCATTTCGTGCATGTTAAAGCTTCTTAAAATTATACCGTCAGGATTTTCAACTTCATCACCAAAAGTATATTTATCATCTAAAACATCAAGACCGATTTTAGCAATCTTGTTTAAAGTCTGAACCTTATACATAATTCGTTATACTCCTTTATGCGTTTTCTTTTTCAAATTTTTCCATAAACTTAACAAGAGCTTCAACACCCTCTACAGGCATTGCATTATAGATACTAGCTCTCATACCGCCAACACTTCTGTGGCCTTTAAGGTTAACAAAACCTGCTTCCTTTGCTTCCTTAATGAATTTTGCATTAAGCTCTTCATCGTCTGTTACAAACGGAACATTCATAAGTGAACGGTCTTCCTTAACAACTGTTCCTCTGAACATTTTTGAATTATCAAGGAAATCATATAAAATCTTTGCTTTCTTTTCATTGATTTCCTGCATTTTTGCAATACCGCCCATATTCTTTATCCATTCGTAAACAAGCTTACAGATATAGATACCATATGTTGGAGGTGTGTTATACATTGAACCGTTATCAACATGTGTCTGATATTTAAGCATTGTTGGAGTGAAATCAAGAGCTTCCCCAAGAAGGTCTTCTCTGATTATAACAAGAGTAACACCTGCAGGACCCATATTCTTCTGTGCCCCTGCATAAATCATTCCAAATTTTGAAACATCAACTTCTTCTGATAAAATCATAGAAGACATATCTGCAACAATAGGAACATTTCCTGTGTCAGGAAGAGTTGTGTATCTTGTTCCGTAAATTGTATTGTTGTATGTAATATGAACATAATCTGCATCAGGAGAGAACATACTCTTATCAAGCTTTGGAATATATGTGAAAACTGTGTCAGCACTTGATGCAACCTCATTTGTTTCAATATATTTTGAAGCCTCCTGAATTGCTTTCTTTGACCACTGACCTGTTGTTACGAAATCAGCTTTTTTATTCTTAGCAAGATTCAAAGGAATCATTGCAAACTGAGTTGAAGCTCCGCCCTGAAGGAATAAAACCTTATAGTTATCAGGAATATTCATTATTTCACGAAGAAGGCTTTCTGCCTCATCAATAATTGCCTGATATTCTTTTGAACGATGGCTCATTTCCATAACAGACTGTCCGCTGTCGTTGCAATTAAGCATTTCTTTTTGTGCTCTTTCCAACACTTCTACAGGAAGCATAGAAGGACCTGCTGAAAAATTATAAACTCTGTTCATATATTATTACCTCTTTCATATTAATATTGTTTAATTCTTAACATACTTCAATTAGTATATAATGATTCGGCAAAAAAGTCAATAGCGTGATTATTTTTTTGTGAAAATTGTTTCTTTTAATATATTATATATTTCATAAAAGCCTATAAATGCCAAAAATATACCAAAAATTCTTCTCAAAAACATATCCTCCATACTGTTTGCAATCATAAAACCAAGCACCACTCCAAAAGCACCAAAACACCCTATGATAAGAGCTGTTTTTATCTCTACACTTTTATTCTTCAGGTGTATTATCAAAGCAAAAAGTGCGGTTGGAATAAAATAAACAAGATTTATTCCCTGTGCGGTTTTTTGAGAAATATCCGATATAAGCAAAAGTGCAGGAATTAAAATTGCCCCTCCGCCTATACCCATTCCGCTTATAATTCCACTTAAAAATCCTGCGATAATTGTTATAATCATATTTTTAGCTCCTAAAATATCATTTTATATGCTGCCCATAAAACAAAAGAAGAAAATATAAGTTTCAGCCACTTTGTTTTTATTTTTGAAAGAACCTTTGCTCCTAAAATCCCTCCAAGGGCACCTCCTATTACCGCACCTATCCATAATTTAAAATCAAAATATCCTTTTGTAACGTAAAAACAAGCACTGACCAAAGACATAATAAGGATTATCAAAACAGCACTCGAATGAGTTTTTTTAGCATCTGTTTTTAAAAACCTTTCCATAGCAAAAACAACAACTGTCCCCGCTCCGCTTCCAAACATTCCATTAAGTATTCCACTTAAAAATCCGATTATTGCTTCCTTTCGGTATCTTTTAATTATATTCAATGCTTTTCTCCTTTTTATTTATATTTTTTTCAGAGAAATCAAATTTATACCAAAAGACCTCTGTTTTCGGTTTTTAATCTATTGACACAAGTTCTGATTTTTGGTATAATAATCAATTAATATTATATTTCAGTTGGTGGTTAAATGCTTCATATAGAAGAAACAATTGTTGTTGAGGGAAAATTTGATAAAGAGAAATTAAAAAAAATTACCGATGCCCCTATTGTGTGCACAGGAGGGTTTTCCTTATACAAAAACAAACCACTGATACACTTTTTAAAATCCTGTGCCCAAGAAAAAGGAATAATTATTCTCACCGACTCTGATTCAGCCGGTTTCAGGATAAGAAATTATTTAAGACAATGCATCGGAGAAAAAGGCAGAATAGTCAATGCCTACATCCCATCAATTGAAGGCAAGGAAAAAAGAAAACAAATCCCCGGAAAAGAAGGTCTTTTAGGTGTTGAGGGAATATCAGAGGATATGCTCTCAGATATTCTGAAAAAGGCTTCCATTCATCGGGAAACAAAATATATCATTCAAGTTGACAAAGCAAGATTTTTTAGTGACGGGCTAAGCGGAAAAGAAGACAGTTCCGAAAAAAGAAAACGCCTTGCACAAATTCTTGGTCTTCCTGTGAGAATTTCTGCAAACGCTATGCTCGATATAATAAACAAATCAATCGGTCTTGAAAAATACGAGGCTGCAATTGAAAAAATAAACGAAAGCTTTTAAGAAAGGATGTGCATAAGTTTATGAGAGAATCTTTGACAGAATACATACAGCACATAACACAGCAAAACAAATCATTTGAAAACATCCCTTCCCATTTTTATGGTGAATATAACGTTAAAAGAGGTCTTAGAAATCCTGACGGAACCGGCGTTCTTGCAGGACTTACCGCTATTGGCGAGGTTCATGGATACGTTCTTGATGAGGGTACAAAATCTCCCATTGAAGGTACACTCAGATACCGCGGAATAAGCATAGAAGACATTGTCAGAAACTGCCAGAAAGAGGGCAGATACGGTTTTGAAGAGGTTGTTTTTCTTCTTACATTTGGATTTTTGCCAAATAAAGAACAGCTTGATAAATTTACCTCTATGCTTTCAAGAAAACGCACCCTGCCTGAAAATTTCGCAGAGGATATGATCTTAAAGGCACCAAGTGATAACATTATGAATAAGCTTGCAAGAAGCGTTCTTGCACTTTATTCATATGACTCAAAGAATCCCGACAGTATAGAACTTGATGACCTGCTCCGCCAGAGTCTTAATCTTATTGCCCGTTTTCCAACACTTATCGCATATGCATATGCTGCAAAATGTCATTACTACGACCACAAAAGTCTTGTCCTCCATAATCCTAATCCTGAGCTTTCAATAGCTGAGAATTTCTTCTATATGACAAGGGCAAATCATAAATATACAAAGCTTGAGGCAGAAGTTCTTGACCTTTGTCTTATGCTTCACGCAGAACACGGTGGCGGTAATAACTCTGCTTTTACTATCAGAGTTTTATCTTCAAGTAACACCGATACATATTCTTCAGTTGCTGCTGCTATCGGTTCCTTAAAAGGTCCAAAACACGGTGGCGCCAATGCAAAAACTCTTACACAGATGCAGGAAATTGAAGAAAATGTTAAAAACTGGACTGACGAAAAAGAAGTTTTATCTTATCTTGAAAAAATACTGAGAAAAGAAGCCGGCGATAAATCAGGGCTTATATACGGTATCGGTCACGCAATATACACATTATCTGACCCGAGAGCTGTTATTTTAAAGGAATGTGCACGAAAGCTTGCGGAAGAAACAGGCAGAATAGAAGAATTTAATCTATACAATTTAATTGAAGAAAAAGCGCCGGAAGCATTTTATAATGTTAAGGGCATTACAGCTCCTATGCCTGCAAATGTTGACTTTTATTCAGGCTTTATTTATCAGATGCTCAACATTCCGGAAGAGCTTTACACACCAATATTTGCAATGGCAAGAATTGTTGGATGGTGTGCTCATAGAATAGAGGAAATTATGACAGGCGGAAAAATCATAAGACCTGCTTACAAAAATGTTGTTAAAAGAAGTTCTTATACGCCGATAGATGAAAGATAGGAGATAAATTATGATATACAAGGTAATAAAGCTGAGAGAAGCCAATGAAAACGGCTTTGTTCCAACACTGACTACATATATTCTTGATGAACCCTTAAGACCTGAAAATCCAAGAAAGCGTCCTGCTGTTCTGATTTGTCCCGGTGGCGGATATTCTTTCTGCTGGTCAGGAGAGGGCGAACCCATTGCAATAAGATTCAACGCTGCAGGCTATCACGCATTTGTTCTTGATTACAGTGTGGCTCCTTGTGTTTTTCCTACAGCTCTTGAAGATGTTTCAAATAGTTTGAAACTCATAAGAAAAAATGCTGAAGAATGGAATATTGACCCTGATAAAATTGCAGTTTGCGGTTTTTCTGCCGGGGGACATCTCACAGCAAGTATCGGCACACTATGGAACACAGAAGAGGCAATTAAATGTGATGATAAATCAAACAAACCAAATGCATTAATTCTTTCATATCCTGTTATTTCAAGCGGAGAAAAGGCACACAGAGGTTCTTTCAACCGACTCCTTGGAGACAAAAAGGATGATAAAGAAATGCTTGAATATCTATCTCTTGAAAACAGAGTTTCAAAGGATACTCCTCCTACCTTTATCTGGCATACTATGGAAGATAACGCTGTTCCTGTTGAAAATTCGCTTATGTTTGCAAATGCACTTAAGAAAAACAATGTGCCTTTTGAAATGCACATATTTACAAACGGAATGCACGGACTTTCAACTGTTGATAAAGAAACAGTTTCCAGAGAGCATTTAGACCCTCATACTGCAAAATGGATGAACCTTGCCTGCGAATGGCTTGACGATATTTTTGTCACAGATGCTAATATGATAGTAAACTAAAATCACCAAGAATTGCTAAGAAATTACAAAAAATCTCTTGACACAGAGTTTTAATTGTGATATTATTTTTAGTATAAAAAATGCCATGACCGGAAAATAGTAAAAGTGCGTGAAGTTTTGAGAGAGCTGTCGTTTGGTGCGAGACAGAAACGGATGCATTTTGAATACATTCTGCGAGCAGAGTACCGAACAGAATTTAATTTTAAGTAGGCTACTACGGGAGTGCCCGTTACAGCACATAAGTATTAATTTGATACTTACAAGGCTGTCACCGTGAGATGACAGTAAACTGAGGTGGTACCGCGGGATATTTCTCGCCCTCTGATTTAAATTCAGAGGGCGTTTTTATTTTATTAGCCAACATATAAAAACTGTCCTCTTTAAAAAAGGAGAAGGTTTATTATGGCTATCAAAATTTTATTACTTATCGTGTTTTTCTCAGTTACCGTTGGTATAGGAATCTACTGCCGTCGAAATGCCACAGATGTTTCAGGCTTTGTTCTTGGCGGAAGAAACGTTGGTCCCTGGCTTACTGCTTTCGCATATGGAACATCATATTTTTCAGCGGTAATATTCGTTGGTTATGCCGGACAATTCGGATGGAAATTTGGCGTCGCATCAACCTGGATTGGTCTTGGTAATGCATTTTTAGGCTCACTACTTGCCTGGGTTGTTTTGGGCAGAAGAACAAGACTTATGACCCAGCATTTGAAATCATCCACTATGCCTGAATTCTTTGAAAAAAGATATTTAAGCCCGTCACTTAAAATTGCTGCAGCTATTATCGTATTTGTATTTTTAATACCATACACTGCATCACTTTACAACGGACTTTCAAGACTTTTCTCAATGGCATTTCCAAACATTGATTATTCAGTTTGTGTTATAATGATGGCAATTCTCACAGGCATTTATGTTATCGCCGGAGGATATATGGCAACTGCTATAAATGATTTTATTCAGGGTATAATTATGCTTATCGGCATTGTTATGGTTATATTTGCAGTTCTTTCAAAAAACGACGGTTTTATCGCATCTCTTGAAGGACTTGCAATGGTTGAAGCAGAAGGACTTGCTCCTGGGGCATTCAACTCTTTCTTCGGGCCTGACCCCCTTGGTCTTTTGTTTGTTGTTATTTTAACTTCACTTGGCACCTGGGGACTTCCGCAGATGGTTCAGAAATTCTACGCTATTAAAAGCGAAAAAGATATAAACAAAGGTACAATTATTTCAACAATTTTTGCAACAATCGTTGCGGGCGGATGTTATTTTCTCGGTGGTTTTGGCAGACTCTTTACAGACAAACTTACATTTCTGCCAAATGGTGCTATTGAAGGAGGATTTGACTCAATTATTCCAACAATGCTTTCAGGTCTTCCTGATATTTTAATTGCAATTGTTATAATTTTGGTACTTTCTGCATCAATGTCCACCCTTTCATCACTTGTTTTAACATCAAGTTCAACACTTACTCTTGACCTTTTAAAAGGTCATATCGTGAAAAATATGAACGAGAAAAAACAATTACTTATTATGCGAATACTTATTGTTGTTTTTGTTGCAATCTCTGCATATATCGCTATAAACAAGGATAAACTAAGTGCAATTGCCGATATGATGGGTATTTCCTGGGGTGCACTTGCCGGTGCTTTCCTTGCACCTTTCCTTTACGGATTATACTGGAAAAAGGCTACAAAAACTTCCGTTTGGGCAAGCTTTATTTTCGGTGCAGGCATTATGATTTTAAATATGCTTATCCGTCCTATGTTCCCTGTAATTCTGCAATCACCTATTAACTGTGGTGTTATTGCTATGCTTGGAGGATTAGTTATAGTTCCTGTTTTCAGTGTGTTCACCAAAAAGTTATCAGGCGAAACTGTCGAAGATATTTTCAGATGCTACGATGAACCTGTTACTGTTTTATCAAAGGAATCTTTAGGCAACTAAAACTGAAAGGATTTTTTCTATGGTTATTGATTTTCACACTCATGCTTTTCCTGACAAAATAGCATCAAGAGCTATGGATATTTTGAGCCACACCTCTGCACTTGAGCCTTACACAGACGGAACAGTTTCAGGGCTTAAAAAAGCTATGAATGAATCAGGAGTTGATATTTCTGTTGTTCTTGGAATTGCCACAAATATCAATCAGCAAAAAAATGTTAACGACTTTCTTATAGAACAGAATAAAGACGATAGACTTATTGCTTTTGGTTCTGTTCATCCAGATGCCCCTGATGCACTTTATGAACTTGAAAGAATAAAAGCTGCAGGCTTAAAGGGTGTTAAATTTCATCCTGAATACCAAGGCTTTTACGTTGATGACGAAAAGATGAAGCCAATATATAAAAAAATATCTGAATTAGGGCTTATAACTATATTCCATGCGGGATTTGACTGTGGATACCCTCCTCCTTATCATGCAATGCCCAAGAATATAAAAAATGCTCTTAAATGGTTTTCATCTCCTGTTGTCGCGGCACATTGGGGCGGACAAAACTGCTCCGAGGGGGTTATAAAAGAGCTGTGCTCTCTTCCCATATATTTTGACATATCCTTTGGTTATGGAACAATACCAAAGCCCTCGGCAGTCAAAATTATAGAAAAGCATGGAACGGACAAAATTCTTTTTGGTTCCGATTGTCCGTGGCACAAACCATCATTTGAAATGAAACTCATTGATTTTTTGGGATTATCAAATGACGAGAAAGACAAAATTTATTTTAAAAACGCTAAGAAACTTTTAAACATATAAAAGGAGTTTAATATTATGGTAATAACCGATTTACTTGAGAGAAATGCAAGAGAATTTAAAGATGAAACCTCTCTTGTTGAAATTGCTCCAAGCTTAATAGACACAACCAGAATGACATGGAAGGAATATGCACTTATTCAGCCAAATCCCGAAGAAAGCGGAAGACAGGAAATTACCTGGGGAGAATTTAACAAAAGGGCAAACTGTTTTGCAAACCTTCTTCTTTCAAGAGGGATTAAAAAAGGGGATAAGGTTTCAATTCTTCTTATGAACTGTCTTGAATGGCTTCCTATTTATTTTGGAATTCTTAAAACAGGAGCACTTGCTGTTCCCCTTAATTACAGATACACCTCTGATGAAATCCGCTATTGTCTTGACCTTTCAGATTCAGATGCTCTTATCTTCGGTCCTGAGTTTATAGGACGTGTTGAGGAAATCTGTGATTCAATTCCAAAAATAAAGCAAATGTTCTATGTTGGAAAAAATTGTCCGACTTTTGCAGAAAGCTATGACAAGCTTGTTACATATTGTTCAAGTAAAAACCCTGATATTAAGCTCTCAGAAGAAGATGATGCAGCAATTTATTTTTCATCAGGTACAACAGGATTTCCAAAAGCAATCCTGCATAATCACGAAAGCATTTTGCACGCTGCAAAAACAGAACAAAATCACCACGGTCAAACAAAAGATGACGTGTTCCTCTGCATTCCTCCTCTTTACCACACAGGAGCAAAAATGCATTGGTTTGGTAGCCTTTATTCAGGCTCTAAAGCTGTTTTGTTAAAAGGAATTAAGCCTGAATGGATTATCAAAGCGGCATCCGAGGAAAACTGCAGTATTGTCTGGCTTTTGGTTCCGTGGGCACAGGATATTTTAGATGCAATTGAAAGCGGAGAAATTGACCTTAAAGATTATGACCTTTCAAAATGGAGACTTATGCACATTGGTGCACAGCCTGTTCCTCCAAGCTTAATTAAAAGATGGAAAAAAGTATTTCCAAATCATCAGTATGACACAAATTATGGTCTTAGTGAATCAATTGGTCCCGGATGTGTTCACCTTGGAACTGAAAACGAACACAAGGTTGGCGCTATCGGAAAAGCAGGCTTTGGATGGGAAGTTAAAATTGTTGACGAAAACAGACAAGAGGTTAAGCAGGGCGAGGTTGGAGAGCTTGCTGTTAAAGGACCCGGCGTTATGACCTGCTATTACAACGACGAAAAATCAACTAATGAAGTTTTATCTGACGGCTGGCTTTTCACAGGTGATATGGCTGAAATGGATGAAGATGGTTTTATCTATCTTGTTGACAGAAAGAAAGATGTTATTATTTCAGGCGGCGAAAATCTTTATCCTGTCCAGATTGAAGACTTTATTAGAACCAACAACAAGGTTAAGGACGTTGCAGTTATCGGACTTCCTGACCAAAGACTTGGTGAAATCGCTGCTGCAATTATAGAACTTAAAGAAGATGCCGAATGCAGCGAGGAAGAAATGGATGCATTCTGCAAGGCACTTCCAAAATATAAAAGACCAAGAAAAATTATTTTCACAGAGGTTCCAAGAAATCCTACCGGAAAAATTGAGAAACCAAAGCTTAGAAAAATTTACTGTGGAGAAAGCCTTGTGTCAGCACAGATAAAATAACTGATTTATTAAATAGATTAACAGGAGGAGTTTTTATGAAAAGACTTATGATTGGTAACGAAGCAGTTGCCAGAGGTGCCTATGAGGCGGGAGTCAGTGTTGTTGCCTCTTATCCCGGAACTCCAAGCACAGAAATAACTGAAAACATTGTTAAATTTGAAGAAATATACACAGAATGGTCACCAAACGAAAAGGTTGCAGCAGAAGTTGCAATCGGTGCATCAATTGCCGGTGCAAGAAGTATGGCTTGTATGAAGCACGTTGGTATGAACGTTATGGCTGACCCTATGTTCACTGTAAGTTATATAGGTGTAAACGGCGGGCTTGTTTTCTGCGTTGCAGATGACCCTGGAATGCATTCATCACAAAATGAGCAGGATTCAAGACATTATGCAAAGGCTTCAAAAATAATGATGCTTGAACCCTCTGACAGTGCTGAATGTAAGGATTTTACAAAAAAAGCATATGAGCTGAGTGAAAAATTTGACACTCCGGTTATTCTTCGTCTTTCCACAAGAATTTCTCATTCTCAGGGACTTGTTGAAGAATTACCAAGAGAAAATTATGAGCTTAAACCATATGAAAAAAATATTGGCAAAAATGTTATGATGCCCGGCAACGCAATAAAACGACACGTTGTTGTTGAAGACAGAATTAAGGCACTTAAATCATTTGCAGAAGATTGTGAATTTAACAAAGCTGAATACAACAATTCAGAAATCGGCATTATAACATCCGGTATTTCTTATATGTATTCAAAGGAAGCTTTGGGAGACAGAGTTAACTATCTCAAGCTTGGTATGGTTTATCCTCTACCTGAAAAGCTTATTAAAGACTTTGCGTCAAAATGTAAAAAAGTTTATGTTGTTGAAGAGCTTGACCCGTTCTTTGAAGAATACATAAAATCTCTCGGAGTAGAAGTTATAGGAAAAGAAGCATTTACTCTTCTCGGAGAATACACCCCTTCAATGATTAAAAAGGCAGTATTTAACGAAGATGCGAACGAATTTGATAACATAGAAGAAAACATCCCCGCAAGACCTCCAGTTCTCTGCCCCGGATGTCCTCATAGAGGAACCTTCTATGTTTTAAACAAGCTTGGACTTGTTGTTTCAGGCGACATTGGTTGTTATACTTTAGGTGCTGTTCCTCCTCTTGCAAGTGTTGACACAACAGTTTGTATGGGAGCAAGTGTCAGCGGTGCTCACGGTATGGCAAAGGCAAGAGGCGAGGAATTTAACAAAAAATTAGTTGCTGTAATCGGCGACTCAACCTTTATGCATTCAGGTATTACAGGTCTTATTGATATTGTTTATAACAAGGGAAACAACACCGTTATCATCCTTGACAACTCAATTACTGGTATGACAGGCCATCAGGATAATCCAACAACAGGCTTTACCATAAGAAAAGAACCTACAAAGCAGGTTGACTTACTCGCTCTTTGTAAGGCAGTTGGTATTGACAGAGTTGTTGTTGCCGACCCCTTTGATATTAAAAACTTTGAAAAAGTTGTTAAAGAAGAAACCGAAGCTAAAGAGCCATCAGTTATTATTGCACAGAGACCTTGCGCTCTTTTAAAATCAGTTAAATATAGCGGCAAGTGTGTAATTACAGACAAATGTAAAAAATGTAAGCTTTGTATGAAGCTTGGATGTCCTGCAATTTCACAAAAGGGCGACAAAATTGTTATTGATAAGACTCAGTGTAACGGCTGCGGACTATGCATTAATGTTTGTCCTTTCGGTGCTATAGAAAAGGAGGATTAATTGTTATGACAAAGAATATAATGATTGTTGGTGTTGGCGGACAAGGAACTCTTCTTGCAAGCAGAATTATCGGTAAGGCTGTTATTTCCGAAGGATATGATGTTAAGATTTCTGAAGTACACGGAATGAGTCAGCGTGGCGGAAGTGTTGTTACATATGTTAAATTCGGCGATAAGGTTTATTCCCCTATTATTGATAAAGGAGAAGCTGACATTATCCTTGCTTTTGAAATGCTTGAGGCATACAGAAGTATGCCCTTCCTTAAAAAAGGCGGAAAAATGATTGCAAATAATCAGCAAATAGACCCTATGCCTGTTATATGCGGAAATGCTGAATATCCAGCAGATATCGAAAAGAAAATTTCCGAAAAGCTTGACCTTACTACAGTTGATGCTCTTTCTCTTGCTGAAAAGGCAGGAAACTTAAAAGCTGTAAACGTTGCTTTAATTGGCGTTATGGCAAAAAATACAGACATCAAATATGAAGTATGGACAGATGTTATTAAAAATACTGTTCCAGAAAAATTTCTTGAAGCTAACCTGAAAGCTTTTGAACTTGGATATAATCTTTAATTACACTATTGGAAAGGAGTTAAAAAAATGGGTATTTATAACGAAAAAATCGAGTGTATGGACAGATGCCAGCTTGAAGAACTTCAGCTTGAAAAACTTAAGTGGCAGGTTAAGAGAGTTTATGAAAACGTTAAAATGTTCAGAGAAAGAATGGATGAAAAGGGCGTTAAACCTGAAGACATAAAGACTCTCTCAGACCTTGCAAAGCTTCCGTTTACAACCAAGCAGGATTTGAGGGACTATTATCCTTTCGAATTGCTTGCAGTTCCTATGAAAGATATTGTGAGAATTCATGCATCTTCCGGAACCACCGGAAGACAAATTGTTGCAGGCTACACCAAGAATGACCTTGACACATGGGCAGACGGTGTTGCAAGACAATTTGCCGCAACAGGCGGGGATGAAAATTCAATAGTTCAGGTTTCATATGGCTACGGACTTTTCACAGGAGGATTAGGTGCTCACGGCGGAGCAGAAAAAATCGGAGCAACTGTTATTCCCACATCATCAGGAAACACCGAAAGACAAATTCGCTTTATGTGTGAGCTTGGAACAACCCATCTTTGCTGTACCCCCTCCTACGCTATGTATCTTGGAGAAACAGTTAAGGAAATGGGCGTTAAAGACCAGCTTAAACTTAAAGCAGGTATTTTCGGCGCTGAACCATGGACAGAAGATATGAGAAAGCAAATTGAGGACGCTCTCGGTCTTAAGGCATATGACATTTACGGTCTTACTGAAATTATGGGCCCCGGTGTTGCATATGAATGTTCAGAGCAAAGCGGAATGCATATCTGCGAAGATTTATTTATTCCTGAAATTATTGACCCTGATACAGGTGAAGTTTTACCTGAAGGTTCATTCGGAGAGCTTGTTTTCACAACTATCACAAAAGAGGGACAGCCACTTATCAGATACCGCACCCGTGATTTATGCGTGCTTGATTATACTCCCTGTAAGTGTGGAAGAACACACGTTAGAATGAAAAAGCCTACAGGCCGTACCGATGATATGTTAATCATAAGAGGCGTTAACGTATTCCCGTCTCAGATTGAAGAAGTTCTTTTAAATTACGGCCAGGGTATTACTCCTAACTACCTGATTGTTGTTGACAGAGTTAATAACACCGATACTCTTGAAGTTCAAGTTGAAATGAGCGACGACCTTTTTGCAGACGATGTGAAAACAATTACAGGCATTGAAAAGACAATACATTCAAGACTCTTAAGCGTTCTCGGACTTTCTGCAAATGTTAAGCTTGTTGGCCCTAAAACAATTACCCGCAGTGAGGGTAAAGCAAAAAGAGTTATTGACAAGAGAAAACTCGTTTAATTCTATAACGAAAGGAATGATTTTATGTTTATTAAACAGGTTTCAATTTTTATAGAAAACAAAGCAGGCAAAATGGCTGAGGTTCTTGATATCCTTGCTAAAAACAATATAGACATAAGTGCTTTGTCCGTTGCGGATACAAAGGATTACGGAATTTTGAGACTTATTGTTGATTCACCTGACAAGGCTCGTGAAATTTTGAAGGAAGAAGGCTTTATTGTTAAGCTTACTGATGTTTTGGCAGTTGCAATAGAGGATAAACCAGGAGCACTTTCAAAACCTCTTAAGGCACTTAAGGAAAAAGATATTGAAATCGACTATTTATATGCATTTGTCGCAAAAAATACCGACAACGCAATAGTTGTTATCAAAAGCTCAGACCCCGAAAATGCCGCAAAGACACTCGAAGAACACAGCATAAATGTTCTTGATATGAACAACATCTATAAAGCTTAAGGCTATTACCTGCGGATTATGGAGAAATCTCTCCATAATCCGTTTTTTTATTTGCAATTATTTTTGCCAAAATACTTGATTATTTGATAAAAATGCTATATAATGATGGTATCTTTGCGAAATTGCACTGCAATTTTTTGATTGATTATTTTTTGATTGGAGTGGTTGATGAATTGAACACTTTGGTTGAATTACGCAACATAACAAAAAACTTTGATGACCAGCAGGTTTTAAAAGGAATAGACCTTAAGATATATGAAAATGAATTTCTGACTCTTCTTGGTCCGTCAGGTTGTGGGAAAACCACAACACTTCGTATTATCGGCGGGTTTGAAGATGCAGACAGCGGAGAACTTTTGTTTGATGGTATTGAAATTTCAAAGCTTCCTCCTTACAAAAGAGAAATTAATACTGTTTTTCAGAAGTATGCTCTCTTCCCTCACCTTAATGTTTTTGACAATATCGCTTTCGGGCTTACTATAAAGAAAACAGAAAAATCAGTTGTTAAGCAAAAGGTTGAAAAGATGCTTAAGCTAGTGGGACTTTCTGGTTTTGAAAACAGAGACGTTACTTCTCTTTCAGGAGGACAGCAACAAAGAGTTGCAATTGCAAGAGCTTTAATCAACGAACCAAAGGTTCTTCTTCTTGATGAGCCTCTCGGTGCACTTGATGCCAAATTAAGAAAAGAGATGCAGATAGAGCTTAAAAAAATCCAAAAAGAGGTTGGCATAACATTTATTTATGTTACCCACGACCAGGAAGAAGCTCTTTCTATGTCTGATACTGTTGTTGTTATGAATGACGGCGAAATTCAACAGATTGGCGCACCAACCGATATATACAACGAACCCGAAAACAGATTTGTTGCCCGCTTTATTGGTGAATCCAATATAATCGAGGGCAATATGATAAGAGACTGTCTTGTTAAGTTTGATGACATTGAATTTGAATGCGTGGACAAAGGCTTTAAGGAAAATGAGCCTTGTGAAATCGTTATAAGACCTGAAGATATTGACATCGTTTCTCCTGAAGCATCAGAGCTTAAGGGTGTTGTTAAATCAATAATCTTTAAAGGCGTTCATTATGAAATAATGGTTGAAACAAAATATCGTGATTATATGATACATACCACTCATTATCACGAAGTTGGACTGAATGTCGGTCTCAGTTTCGGACCTGATGATATTCATGTTATGTGGATTATGTAGGCGGGGTGTTTGAGAATGAAATACTTTAAAAATTTTGTTACGCCTTATATAATCTGGTCTGCCATTATTATACTTGTTCCGCTTCTTATGATATTTATTTATGCATTTACGGAGAGCGGAAACTCTATAATAACAGTTCAGTTTACAACTAAAAATTTTACAAGGCTTTTTGAACCTGTATATCTTGATGTGTTTGTAAAATCATTTAAAATAGGTCTTATAACCGTTTTCTTCTGTCTTATTTTCGGATATACTCTTGCTTACTTTATATCCAAATATTCAGAAAAAGTTCAAAGCATACTTATTCTGTTCGTTACAATACCTATGTGGATTAATATGCTTCTCAGAACCTATGCTTGGATAAGCATTCTTGCAGATAACGGTCTTTTAAATATGCTTCTTGAAAAGCTGGGGCTTCCTACACTTAGCCTTATGTACACAGACTTTTCGGTTATAATCGGTATGATATGTAATTTTCTTCCCTTTATGATTATTCCAATACATACTGCTCTCAGTAAAATGGATAAATCATATAAAGAGGCAGCATTTGACCTTGGAGCAAACCGTGTTCAGTCATTCTGGAAGGTAACATTTAAGCTTTCTCTTCCAGGGGTTGTTAACGGAATAATTATGGTTTTTCTTCTTTCAATATCAAGTTTTCTTATCCCAAAGCTTTTGGGCGGAGGACAATATGTTCTTCTTGGAAATCTTATTGAAAGTCAGTTTATTTCCGTTGGCGACTGGAATTTTGGAAGTTCAATTTCTATGGTGCTTGCAGTTGTTATTCTGCTCACTATTAAAATGACAAAAAAGATTGAACAGGAAAAATAAAGAAATGGAGTGAAAGGATTGAGACTTAAAAAGCTGAATAATCTTCCTTCGGCAATATACATATTTTTATGCTTTGCTTTTTTCTATTTACCAATAATAGTTACAGTGATTTTCTCCTTTAATCAGTCAAAATCACTTACTCACTTTACAGGATTTTCTCTCAAATGGTATAAAGAGCTTTTAAATGATTCAAACATAATGTCGGCAATGAGCGTCAGCGTTACAATTGCTATTTTATCCACACTGATTTCAACAGTTCTTGGAACAATTACCGCTATAGGCCTTTCCAAAAGCAGAAAAGTTATCAGAGACCTGATACTTAGTGTGAACGACATACCTGTTATGAATCCTGATATAGTTACAGCAATAGGGCTTATGATTTTTTTCTCTGCCCTGAAAATAGAAAAAGGATACCTTACTATGCTTATTGCACATATATCCTTTTCTACCCCTTATGTTATAACAAGTGTTTATCCTAAAATCCGCGAGCTTGACCCAAATCTTGCAAATGCAGCAATGGACCTTGGAGCAACACCTTTTAATGCTCTTACTAAGGTTATTCTTCCTCTTTTAAAGCCGGGGATTTATGCAGGAATTCTTCTTGCCTTCACTATGAGCTTTGATGATTTTGTTATTTCATATTTTGTCAGTGGCAACGGTGTTATGAATATTTCAATTATTGTTTACAATATGACAAAGCGAACAAATCCAACCATCAACGCTCTTTCATCAATAGTTATTCTTGTTATAATAACAACACTTTTAGTTTTAAACCTTGTTCCTAAATTTAAAAAGAAAAAAGAAATACAACCAAAATCATATTAAGAAAGGATTTTTACTATGAAAAAATTTTTAATTATCCTGATGACCCTATCAATTGTTTTATCTTTCTGTGCCTGCGGTGACGACAGAGTTTCCATTAAAATTTACAACGCAGGTGAATACATTGATACAGAGCTTTTAAATGAGTTTGAAAAAATGGAAAACTGCAAAGTTATCTACGAAACCTTTGATTCAAACGAATCAATGTATACCAAGGTTTCAAGCGGTGAGCTTTATGATGTTATTATTCCTTCTGATTATATGATAGAAAGACTTATTAAAGAAGATATGCTTTCAGAAATTGACTTAAGCCTTATACCTAATTTTCAGGGGATAAAAAAAGAGCTTTTAGGAAAGCATCACGACCCTGAAAATAAATATTCAGTTCCTTACTTCTGGGGAACTGTGGGAATTCTTTATGATAAAACAAAGGTTGACAAAAATGACCTTATAAATGATGGTTGGGGAATTCTTAAAAATACAAAATATAAAGACCAGCTTTATATGTACGACAGTGAAAGAGATTCATTTATGATTGCTCTTAAAAATCTTGGCTTTTCTTTAAATACAGAAGATAAAAACGAATTTGATAAAGCTTATGACTGGCTTGTTGAACAAAACCAGACAATGAATCCAATTTATGTTGGCGATGATGTTATAGACAATATGATTTCAGGAAACAAAAGCATGGCAATTGTTTATTCAGGTGATGCTGCATATATTATGTCAGAAAATGAAAATCTTGAATACTATGAGCCGGACGAAGGCACAAATTTCTGGATAGACGGAATGGTTATCACCAAATCAAGTGAAAAAAAAGAACTTGCACACAAATTTATCAATTTTATGATAGACAAAGAAAACGCAAAGAGAAACACTGAAGAAGTTGGATACAGCTCGTCTGTTGAATCTGTTTTTGATGAAATGAAAAACTCTGTTTATAAAGACATCAGCTCATATGTTCCAAGAACAGGCTATGAAAAGGATGAACCTTTTTACTATCAAAAGCCTGAAATAAAAAAATACAGTGCCGAGCTTTGGACTAAGGTTAAATCCCAGTAATAAACAAATAAGACAAGCATATAATTTAATAAATAACAAAACACCGATGTTTTAAATATTCTATATCGGTGTTTTTAATTTACAGAGGTGAAAATTATGATTAACAAATTTAAGCTTATTGTTGTTTTACTTTTTCTTGGTTGCTTTTTTGCTCAAGTATCTCTTCAGGGGATCCCCGTTGCAACCGATAAAGGCTACGCAAAAGAAGAAGATACGGTCAAAGGGGTTTGGGTTGCCACCGTTTTTTCTCTGGATTTTCCAAAAACTCCTACAACAGATTCAAAAATCTTGAAAAAAGATATTGATACCATAGTTAAAAATGCAAAAGATATGGGTTTTAATACTATATTTTTTCAGGTTCGCCCCTCCTCTGATGCTTTCTATAAATCTGAAATTTTTCCCTGGTCAAAACATTTGACAGGAGAGGCAGGACTTGCTCCTGACAATAATTTTGATCCGCTTAAATACATGGTTGATATTTGCCATAAAAACGACATTAAAATCCACGCATGGATAAACCCTTACAGAGTGACATCAACTGCTCTGGAAGCTGAAAATCAACCCGAAAATTCTGTTTCAGCCACTCATCCGGAATGGATAATCAAGTACAACGAAAAACTTTACCTTAATCCCGGAATTCCCGAGGTTAATGATTTTGTTGCAGAGGGTGCAATGGAAATAGTTAAAAACTATAATGTTGACGGAATACAGATTGATGATTATTTTTATCCCGGTGAGGATTTCCCCGATAACTGGTCATTTTCCGAATACGGAAAAGATTTTGATAACATAGACGACTGGAGAAGA
>JAZSOT010000050.1:0-15635 GCA_045537065.1 Clostridia bacterium
AAAGTGGCAATACGAAAATTCATAGAACAGCAAAGGCTTTGAAGGATTTTACCCCCTCAAAGCCTTGATTTTATGCGGTTTTTATCGTTTTTTAAGTTCTGCTAACTTCCGCTTATTTACTCTATCTAAAAAGAGTGTCTAGGAGCTCGAAATGCGTTTGCCTTAACAGGTGCCAGAGTTCAAATCTCTAAATCTCCGCAAAAAAAGACTTGTCACAACTGAAAAGTCTTTTTGAGGGGCATAACTTTTCTCCTGAACAATACTCAGATACTATATTTCTCTAAATCTACCCTGCCGTCTGATTCAAAAACAATACCTTCCGCTTCAAGAAGCTGTCTTTGAACTCCTTCGCCTCCAAACGCAAAACCCGGGGCAACCTTCCCTTCTCGATTTACCACTCTGTGGCAGGGAATTACTCCTGGTTCAGGATTTACGTGCAAGGCATATCCGACTACTCTTGCCCATCGGGGATTTCCCGCAAGTAGTGCCACCTGACCATAGGTTGCAACCTTGCCTTTTGGAATGCTTTTAACAATCTCATATATTCTTTCAAATGTGTTCATAGATTTCCCCTTTATTATTTCTTCAATCTGCCGTAGCCTGCATTTTCAACGCACACCTGACCTGCCTCTGTCAGCATAAACTCTGCCATTTTTCTTGCGGGGCTATCTTCAGGCTCACTCTTTCTCAAAACAACATATGTGTTATTTGAAAGAGGATATGTTCCGTTTGCAATAGTTTCATCATTTGGCATTACCCCGTCAATTTTAAGAAGCTTTAATTCCTCCTCCACAGGATAGAAATAAAACATATTGTGGTAGTAATAATATATACTGTAACCAAGGGCAAATCCTTGAGGGTCTTCGGTTTTTGCCCTCATAACATCCGTTAATATATTTGACATTGTATATGATGTTTCTTTCTGCACCTCAGGGTGAATTTCATTTTCTCCCAAGAAGTGTTTTTCCATCTGGGCGTGGCTTCCTGAGTCGTTATTTCTGCAATAGGGATACAAAAGGGCATCCCCGCCTCCAACCTGTGACCAGTTATCATATGCATCATTAACATAAATATCTGTTATCTGCTCTTTAGTAAGCCCCTCTGCAGGGTTATCCTTATTTGTGAAGAAAATCATTGCATCATAAGCAATAGGAATAAGTTCAAGCTCAACCCCCTTATCCTCTGCCATTTTCAAAATATCGCTTGCAGGATAAACCGATGCAAAAAGCATATCAATTTCGCCATTTATAAGTCTTTGATAGGATGCGTGGCTTTTTGAATGCTTAAGCGGAAATTCTGGGTGGGTTTGCCCGTTCCTGAAAAGCATACCGTAAACCGCCTGCGTGAACGGATAGGTTGAGGTTGAACCGTCAATTTTCGGCATTTCCTTGTCAAAGCCAAATAAAACCGCAAGGTGCGACGGATAAAGCTGGCAATCATCCTGAGCGTTATTCAGAATATATGCAATATCTCCTCTTGTTGCATCCTTTTGAGGATTTAAAAGACGTTTTGGATTTTCGGGGTCTGTTACATCCGCATCCGAAACATAGTTTCTGCCTATTATCTCATAACTGCTCTTTGCCCATTCCGAAATTTTATCTGCATCAAGGCTGTTATCACTCAGCTTTGCTGAGCATCTAAGCCCTGCATAACTCAGTGCCCTTGCCACCATAACCGTTATTTCTTCCCTTGTTACATTTCTTTCAGGAGAAAAGGTTTTTTCGGAGTCACCTTTTACTATTCCGCACATATATGCCGACATAATGGTTGGATAATACCAGTCAGTTTTATACACATCGTTAAAGTTTGTAATAGCGTGAGCCTCCGGCATAAACTCAAGACCGATAAATCGCATAACCATTGCTACCGCTTCCGCACGGGTTACAGTTGCATTAATATTTGCTTCCCCTTTTTCGTTGCCTCTTATAACCCCTACTCTTGAAAGCATTTTTATATGGTGAAAATCGGGGTTCGAGTCATCCGCATCTGTAAATTCTATTTCATCTGGGACAAATGCCTCTATCTCTCTGTCCTTATACTTGTCAGGAATAGTTGCATAAACATTTTCCTCATACGCAAGCGAAAGAGGGATAACCTCCCCTGTATCCTTATATCTTGCGCGGGTGAGCCATGAATTTCTATCTTCTATTGTGTCGGGAAAAGGAATTTTCACCTTCACAAACTCACCTACTTTAAATTCCTCCTCTATTTCTGCGAAAATACAGGAAGATAGTGAAAGCATCATACAAAATACAACTAAACAGGAAATTATTCTTTTCATAAGCCTGTCCCTCCTTAAAATTTTTCAATTATATTATACTACGAACCACTCTTCACCGTCAATATTTTATATGTTTTTAATTTCATGCCGCAAAGTGTTCGGAGATAAAATAGAAAATATCCGCAAACCCCTCACCGATAAATTTGCTGTCTGGGATTATTTTTCCGCAATTTACATCCTGAATACACATAACGGTTTTATCTCCCTTATCCATTTTAAAATAACTTGTCCTTTGTATTCCCCCTTTTTTATGCTTATATTCCGCCTTTGTGCAGACATCATCATTCTCAATTCTTATGTTCTTGGGACTTGCAAAAATCTTATAGGAATTTTTCTTAACCTCTATCCTGAAAAAGATGCTTTTTATTCCTCCTCCGCTCCTTGCACGAAAAGAGAATGTTCCCTTTTCTTCGCAAAAATCGTAAATATAGCTTATGGAATCAAGATAATTTTTTAATACCCCCGCAAGATGTTTTGAATACATAAACTCTTTTCCCCCTTTTTCTGATTTTTCTACCTCAAAACTTTTTATCATTTATCTTTCCCTCCTTGGCTTTTATTCTAACAGACAAACTGTACTAATAAACGGACAGCTATTTATTTTCTGTTAAAATTTAGTTGCAAAAAATATGGTTTTTGTGTTATACTAAAGAAAAAAGGAAAGAGGAAAAAATATGTCAGCAATAAATATTAATATTAATAATTTCGATGAAGAGGTTATGTTATCGGACAAGCCTGTTTTAATGGATTTCTGGGCGCCATGGTGCGGACCTTGCCGTATGGTTGTTCCCATTGTTGAAGAAATAGCAGGAGAGCGCGACGATATTAAAGTTTGCAAAATTAATGTGGATGAAGAATCAGAGCTTGCATCAAGGTTTGGAATTATGAGTATTCCCACACTTGTTGTTATAAAAAACGGAGAAATTACAAACCAGTCTGTGGGAATGGCTACAAAAGATGAAATTTTAGCACTTTTATAAGGAGAATAACTATGTCAATAAAAAGAGAAGAATTTGGAAAATTAAACGGAGAAAAGATTTACCTTTTCAAAATGGATAACGAAAATGGTCTTTATGCCGAAATTTTAAGCCTTGGCGGAATTATTAAGAAGCTTAAATATAGAGGAGTGGATGTTGTTCTGGGAAGAGACACTCTGGAAGAATATCAGGATAACAACGGAAGCTTCGGAGCTTTAATCGGCAGAAATTCAAACCGTATAGAAAATGCGGAATTTGAGCTTTTGGGAAAGACTTACAAGCTTTTTAAAAACAACGGGGAGGCAAATCTTCACGGAGGAAAAGAGGGCTTTGAAAAAAAGGTTTGGAAAGCAAAGACACAGAATAAAAAAGAGCCAAGCCTCATTCTCTCCTACAAAAGTCCTGACGGGGAAGAGGGATTCCCCGGAAAGGTTTCTGTCCGTGTTACATACACTCTCACAGAAGATAACAGCATTAAAATCCGTTACGAGGGAAAAAGCGATGCAGATACAATACTTAATATGACAAATCACACGTATTTTAACCTGAACGGACATTCATCAGGTGAACTTAAAGAGCACTATCTCACCCTTGATGCTCCGTTCTACACACCAAATACAGATGCCTGCATTCCAACAGGTGAAATTCAAAGTGTTACAGGCACACCTTTTGATTTTACGTCCGAGGCAAATGTTGAAGAAAGATTTGAAAGCACTCACGAACAAATCACAAAATTCGGAGGCTTTGACCACAACTTTGCTCTTTCAGGAAAAGGATACAGAAAAATAGGCACACTTACCTCCCGCAAGACAAACATTTCTATGGAAATTTACACAGACCAAAAGGGAGTTCAGATTTATTCAGGCAATATGCTAGAGTCGGAAAGAATTTGCAAGGACGGGGCAGTTTATGACAAGCATCACGGAATTTGCTTTGAAACCCAGGCTTTCCCCAACTTTACAAAATTTGCTCATTTCCCTGACGGGTTCCTTAAAAAAGGCGAAAAATATGACACCGTCACATCTTATAAATTTATTTAAAGAGAGATAGAAACAATGAAAATAAAAACAGCTTATTTCTGCTCGGAATGCGGATATATGTCCCCCAAGTGGCTTGGAAAATGCCCCGTGTGCAATTCCTGGAACACTATGGAGGAAGAAGAAATTATAGAAGAAAAGACAACCGGGGCTAAAACTCCCGTCTCAACCTTTACCTCTGTTCCGAAAACCCTTTCAAATATTGAAACAGAAGATGATTTCCGTTATAAAACGGGAATGGGTGAGCTTGACAGAGTTTTAGGTGGCGGACTTGTTAAAGGTTCTTTAGTTCTTGTGGGCGGAGACCCCGGCATCGGGAAATCCACTCTTCTTCTGCAGATTTGCGAGACCTTGTCAAAAAATTCCCGCATCCTTTATGCATCAGGGGAAGAGTCCCCGAAACAAATAAAGCTCCGTGCAGACAGACTTTCTGTGACTTCCGAAAATCTTGAAATCTATTCGGAAAATAACATAAAATTTATATCGGATTATGTTCTTAAAAACAAGCCGGACATATTAATCTGCGACTCTGTGCAGACTATGTTTAATCCCGAAATAGCATCAGCTCCGGGAAATATTGCACAGATAAGGGATGTTACCTGCACCCTTATGAAAATAGCAAAAGAATCGGGCATTTCCGTTTTTCTTGTGGGACACGTTACAAAGGACGGCAGTTTAGCAGGCCCTAAGGTTCTTGAACATATGGTTGACACTGTTTTATATTTTGAGGGGGAGAAAAATCTTTCCTACCGAATATTGCGAGCTGTTAAAAACCGCTTTGGCTCAACGGGCGAAATCGGAGTTTTTGAAATGACAGAAAAGGGGCTTTGTGAAACTCCAAACCCCTCTGCCGCTATGCTCTCAGGCAGACCTGAGGGGGCATCAGGAAGCTGTATTACCTGCACTATGGAGGGCACAAGACCTATTCTTTCCGAGGTTCAGTCGCTTACAACCAAAAGCTCTTTCCAGAACCCAAGACGAACAACCACGGGATGCGACCTTTCAAGAGTTCTGATGCTTCTTGCAGTTATGGAAAAACGGATGGGCTTTAAGCTTTCCGCCTTTGATACATATGTGAACATTGTGGGCGGAATAAGGGTGACAGAGCCTGCCCTTGATTTGGGCCTTGTTTTTGCAATTGCATCAAGCTATAAAAATAAACCATTAGACAAAGACACAATAGCTTTCGGCGAGGTTGGTCTTACCGGTGAGATAAGAGCTGTTTCCTTTATTGAAGCAAGAATTAAAGAAGCGGAAAAAATGGGCTTTTTAAACTGCATTATTCCGTCAGGAAATTTAAACAAGCTCCCTAAATTCAAAAAAATTAAAATTTACCCCTTTGATAATATCAAAGATGCACTAAACGGCTTTCTTTCATAAAACAAAAAATGACAATTATTGATAAATTTTGAATTTTTGTTTGAAAAAAAATTAAAACTATGGTATAATGATTTCATCGAAGATGAAATCAGCGATATAAATCTCTTAAGAGATTTTCGATATGTGCTATCGCACTCGATATGCCTTGCGGCTCGATATGTTGCTGACGCAATGAGATTTATATCATATCGAGTTTGAGCGGAGCGAAAACATATCGATTTTACGATAGTAAAAATATCGAGCAAACTTTAGTTTGCATATCGACAGAAAAGAGTGTCATCTAAAATGTACACTGATTCTACAATAATAGTACGAAAAGCACCATTTTGGTGCTTTACTTTTCATTGGAAGGAAGTCTCAAAGTGTTTAAAATTGGCGACAAAATAGTTTACCCGCTTCACGGTGCCGGAACAATTACGGGAATTGAAACAAAAAAGGTTCTCGGCAACACCCATGAGTATTTCGTGCTTCAGATACCCATTGGAGATATGAAGGTTATGATACCAACTGACAATATTGAAGAAATCGGAATAAGAGAGATTTCTTCTGAAAAAGAAGCAGATGAAGTTATAGAATTTTTCAAAGCTTACGAGGGAGACGAGTTTGAAAGCAACTGGAACAAACGTTATCAGGATAATATAAAAAGGCTTCGGGATGGCAATATTTTTGAGGTTGCAAAAATTGCCAAATCCCTGCTTCAAAGAGACAGAGAAAAGGCTCTTTCAAACGCAGAACGAAAAATGCTCAGCAATTCAAAGCATATTCTTATTTCAGAGCTTGTTATTGCTAAAAAAATGTCTCAAAATGAGCTTGAAGTTATATTATTCGGATAATTAAGGAGGATTTGGTCTTGAACACAGCCATTGTTGCTGCCGCAGGAAGCGGAAGCCGTATGAAATCTAATATAAACAAGCAGTTTCTTGTTATAGACGGCTTGGAGGTTCTTTCGAGAACTCTCAAAAAACTATCAGACAGTCCTTTAATTGACAGAATAGTTATCGTGGCAAGAAAAGCCGACTTTGATGAAATAAAATCCATAATCAAAAGAGACGGCATCAAAAAGGCAGACACCATTACAGAGGGCGGAGAAACCCGCAGACAGTCGGTGTTTAACGCTCTTATGCTGGTGGATGACAGTGACATCGTTTTAATCCACGACGGTGCAAGACCTTTTATTTCAGATAATCTTATTGAAAGACTTATTGATAAAACAAAAGAAAAAGGTGCCGCAGTTCCAGGGCTTGTTCCAAAGGAAACAATCTCCACCATTGACGAAAACGGCTTCTTCAAAGATATAACCGAAAGAAAAAATCTTCGCTCGCTCCAAACACCTCAGGTGTTCTTTGCAGAAAAAATTAAAAAGGCTCACAAAATGGCAAACGACAAAAATCTTGAATTTACGGATGATTGCTCCCTTTATAAACATTTTGGCGGTGATATCGCCATTATTGACGGAGAGCAAAATAATATAAAAATCACCGTTCCCGAGGATATTTTGCTGGCAGAATTTATTCTGAAAAATAAATAATCTGCCTATCTTCATCATATATATACAAGGAGAAAATTTATGAGAGTTGGTTTCGGCTTGGATGTGCACAAGCTCACAGAAAACAGAAAACTTATTTTAGGCGGGGTGGATATTCCACACACGCTTGGTCTTCTTGGACATTCGGATGCAGACGTTCTCATTCATTCAATTATGGACGCTCTGCTTGGTGCTGCAGCTCTCGGCGACATAGGAAAGCACTTTCCCGATACCGACGAGAAATACAGGGGAATTTCAAGTCTTTCCCTTCTGAAAGAAGTTTCTTCCCTTTTGAAAGAAAACGGTTTTACCGTTGGCAATATTGATGCAACCATTGCAGCTCAGGCACCAAAGCTTTCACCCTTTATTGACCAGATGAGAAAAAACATTGCAAACACACTTGAAATTGACACATCTCTTGTGAGCGTTAAAGCCACAACCACCGAAAAATTAGGCTTTGAAGGAAGATGTGAAGGTATCTCCTCCTACTGTGTTTGCACCATTTTATAGAGAAAATAGAAGATTTTGGGAGATATGTGAATATATTCCCTGATAATTGCCCATAATCACTTTTGAAAGACATTCATAAAACTTGATTTATGGGCTGTTTTTTTGTATTATATTAATTAGCACTCACAAACAGAGAGTGCTAACATAAAGATTATAATTTGGGAGGTTAATATAATGAACATTAAACCATTAGCTGACAGAGTTGTTATTAAAATGATTGAGGCAGAAGAAACAACAAAGAGCGGAATAGTTCTTCCCGGTGCTGCTAAAGAAAAACCACAGGTTGCAGAAATCTGTGCTGTTGGACCGGGCGGTATTGTTGACGGAAAAGAAATTAAAATGGAGCTTTTCGTTGGAGACAAGGTTTTAATCAGCCAGTATGCAGGCACAAATGTTAAGCTTGACGGTCAGGAATACACCATTCTCCGTCAGGGCGATGTTCTTGCTAAAATCGAGGACTAATTTTTGATTTTGTAATTTGAAAGGATGATTTATAATGGCAAAGGAAATATTATTCGGACAGGAAGCAAGACACGCTTTGGAGCAGGGTGTTAACAAGCTTGCTGACACTGTTAAAGTTACACTTGGTCCAAAAGGCAGAAATGTTGTTCTGGACAAGAAATACGGTGCACCTCTTATCACAAACGACGGTGTTACTATTGCAAAGGAAATCGAACTTGAAAACCCATTTGAAAATATGGGTGCTCAGCTTGTTAAAGAAGTTGCAACAAAGACTAACGACATCGCAGGTGACGGTACTACAACTGCTACACTTCTTGCTCAGGCTCTTGTTCGTGAAGGTCTTAAAAATGTTGCCGCAGGTGCAAATCCTATGATTGTTAGAAAAGGTATTGCATCCGCTGTTGATACTGCAGTTACTGAAATAATCAAAAACAGCAAAAAGGTTGACGGAAAACTTGATATTGCAAGAGTTGCATCAGTTTCTGCCGCTGACCCGTTTATCGGCGAACTTATCTCTGAGGCTATGGAAAAGGTTACAAGCGACGGTGTTATCACTGTTGAAGAATCTAAAACTGCTGAAACCTATTCAGAGGTTGTTGAGGGTATGCAGTTTGACAGAGGTTATATAACACCTTATATGGTTACTGATACTGACAAGATGGAAGCTGTTATTGACGATGCTTACATTCTTATCACAGACAAGAAAATCTCAAATATTCAGGAAATTCTTCCTATCCTTGAACAAATCGTTCAGCAGGGCAAAAAGCTTTTAATCATTGCTGAGGATATTGAGGGCGAAGCACTTTCAACAATTATCGTTAACAAGCTCCGCGGAACATTCACCTGCATCGGTGTTAAAGCTCCCGGCTTTGGCGACAGAAGAAAGGCTATGCTTGAAGATATAGCTATTCTAACAGGCGGAACCGTTATCACAGAAGAAATCGGTCTTGACCTTAAGGATGCAACTGTTGACCAGCTTGGCCGTGCACGCCAGGTTAAGGTGCAGAAAGAAAACACAATTATTGTTGACGGCTTTGGAAATCCTGATGCTATCAAGGCAAGAGTTGGTCAGGTTAAAGCTCAGATTGAAGAAACCACATCTGATTTCGACAGAGAAAAGCTTCAAGAAAGACTTGCTAAGCTTTCAGGCGGTGTTGCTGTTATCAAGGTTGGTGCTGCAACTGAAATCGAAATGAAAGAAAAGAAACTCAGAATCGAAGATGCTCTTGCTGCAACAAAGGCTGCAGTTGAAGAGGGTATTGTTGCAGGCGGCGGAACAGCTTATATTAACGCTCTTCCTGCTGTTGAAGCTTTAATGAATTCACTTTCAGGCGATGAAAAAACAGGTGCACAGATAGTTCTCCGTGCTTTAGAAGAACCTGTTAGACAAATCGCTTACAATGCAGGTATCGAAGGCTCTGTTATCGTTAACAAAATTAAATCAAGCGAAATCGGTGTTGGCTTTAATGCCCTCACAGAAGAATATATGGATATGCTTTCAAACGGTATCGTTGACCCAACAAAGGTTACCCGTTCTGCTCTTCAGAATGCGGCAAGTGTTGCATCAATGGTGCTCACAACAGAAAGCGTTGTTGCAAACAAGCCAGACCCTGCTGCTGATGCTGCGGCTGCAGCTGCTATGGCTGGTGCCGGCGGCGGTATGTACTAAGCGAAGTGTTTAAAACACTTCGCAGCGATATAAATTCCTTCGGAATTTTCGATATGTGCTTTTCCCTCGATATGTCATAAATGACACGATATGTTGCTTCAGGGCGAGAATAAGGGAATTTATATCATATCGCAATTTTGCTTGCTAAATTATATCGAATTTGTCGAAAGACAAATATATCGAGTTGGCTTTAGCCAATATATCGACAAAGAAAAATCTCACAAAAGGCTTTTTTATTAAGCTCATTTGTGAGATTTTATTTTTTTCTTTTATTTTTAATATCCGAAACGACCCTCCAGCGAGTCATCATCTCTTACCCAGTCCTGAACATCAACTTCTATGTAATCTCTTTTTGTGTTTCTTATAACAACCCTACTAATCCCTGCATTTATTATAAGTCTTTTGCACATAGAACAGCTTGATGTGTTTTCCACATACTCGCCTGTTTTTGCATCCTTACCTACAAGATACAAGGTTGCCCCAAGCATTTCTCTTCTTGGTGCACTGATTATGGCATTTGCCTCCGCGTGAACACTTCTGCAAAGCTCATATCTTTCGCCCCTTGGAACAGAAAGCTTTTCTCTTATGCAAAAACCGATGCTTGAGCAGTTTTCTCTTCCTCTTGGTGCACCTGTGTAACCCGTTGAAACGATTTCGTCATTCTGGACGATTATTGCCCCGAAATTCCGTCTCAGGCAGGTTCCTCTTTCAATAACCGTTTCCGCAATATCAAGATAATAGTTGTTTTTATCTACTCTTTCCATAGAAACACCTCTTAAAAAAATTAAGACCGCAAAAATGCAGTCTTAAAGGTAGTATAGTATTTTTTAAATTGTTTACAAAATGCAGATTAATTCCACGTTCTGCATTATTTTTCTTCAAGCCCAAAACGCTTTCTGAACTTGTCAACACGACCGCCTGTGTCAACTAACTTCTGCTTTCCTGTATAGAAAGGATGACAAGCTGAACAAATTTCTATGCTGATATTCTCTTTTGTTGAACCTGTTTCTATAACATTTCCGCAAGCACATTTAATTGTTGTTTCTTTATAATCCGGATGTATTCCTGATTTCATCTATTTTCACCTCTTTCTTTAGAGCGATACACAATTTAACTCTAAAAGTATAACACACTTCTTATAAAAAATCAAGTGTTATTTTCAATATTGTGCAAAAAATTTATTTTTCCTCAGTTTCAATCTTTAAATATTCTTCCAGCGGGTCATATTGTTCTCTTATAAAAAATGGCACAACCCCAATAACCAAAAGAAAAATTATGTGAACAATTAAGGATGATGACACTCTGCCAAGTCCAAATGGTTCAAACAGGCTATAAGGCATCATAAACATTCCGTATAGCTTGTCAAAGATTGTCCATTCTGATATGCGCCAGAAATTCATATCTATAGTTAAGAATATATAATAGAAAGCCATATATACGCCATACGCTATAAAATTAACCTTAAAATAAACCCTCAAATCTCCGACGTTTAAAAGATATGTGTATAAAAAGAACACATACCCAAACATAGCAAGCACAACAGCTCCGCCATAAGAAATAGGCAAAGCATACGGAGATATAGGAAGTTCAATGCTTCTGTATATAAGATGATACAAAAATCCCATCAAAAGAAAAAGTATAAAATTTTCTCTTATTCTTCTATGTAGGAACGGCATAAAATCTCCTCCTCTTTTATAGACAATACCACATTCTTTAGAATATCACATTATAATTAAATTGTCAACTTATAATTTTCAAAAAAAGAAAGCCACAGAAAAATCTGTGGCCTTCTTTAAGTTTCTTAATATCTTTTTTCTTATTTAGACTTAACTGCGCCGTCTCTCCAAGCTGCCCAAACCGAACCTGCACCAAAAATTGATGAATATGTTCCGATAATGATACCGATAATAATTGGAAGAGCAAAAGCTCGGATAGATGCAACACCTAAAATATAAACCATACCGATTGTTAAAAGAGTTGTTATTGTGGTGTTAATAGAACGTCCGAGAGTCTGGTTGATACTTCTGTTTGCAATTTCTGCATAAGTCTGCTTTTTAGCATGACGGGTGTTTTCTCTGATTCTGTCAAACACAACGATAGTGTTGTTGATAGAATAACCGAGAACAGTTAAAATTGCTGCGATAAAGTTTGTGTCGATTGCTATTCTTAGAACTGAATATACACCGCAAAGGATTAAAATATCGTGCACTAAAGCAAGAACCGCAACAACGCCTGAGAAAAACTCAAATCTGAATGTTATATAAACTAAAATTGCAAGAGCTGCGAGAATTGACATCCAAAGAGCTGTCCTTGCAAGCTCAACACCTGTTGACGGAGATACAACATCTCGGCTTGTTAGCTCTGCTTTTCCATATTTTTCAGAAAGACCTTTTGTGATAGCCGCAATTCTTTCATCTGCAAAAGCTGCACGTTCTTCGTCTGTTTTAAGAGCATTATCGTAACCGAATTTAATGATTACTTCATTGCCCTCAGATTTCTGAACTGATGACGCTTTCTGCTTTGCACCAAGTGCTTCTGAAACAACTGCTTCAACATCTTTAACTTCAAAATCAGCCTCGATTTTGTATGAAAGAGCCATACCGCCTGCAAAGTCTGTGTCAAGGTTAAAGCCTTGAATTATAAGACTTACTGCACTTACTACCATTAAAATTATAGAAATTGTTAAATATATTTTCTTGTTTCCTGTAATATTAAGCATTTTCTGTGCCTCCTTTTGCTTTTTTGTTTATGCCGTAGAGCCACAAATTCTTAACATTAAGTCCTATCATCTGTTTAAGAAGGAACTTTGTGATGAATATTGCAGAAATCATACTTACAACAACACCGATTAAGAGTGTTACACCAAAGCCCTTGATAGTTCCTGTTCCAAGAAGAATAAGGATAACCGCTGCGATAATTGTTGTGATATTTGAGTCAACAACCGCAGAAAGCGCTCTGTTAAAGCCTGCATCAACTGCACTCCTTACAGTTTTGCCAAGCTTTAATTCTTCCTTAATTCTTTCAAAAATAACAACGTTGGCATCAACCGCCATACCTACTGCAAGGATAATACCTGCAATACCCGGCAAAGTTAAGTTTACATGGAGATTTGCAAGGAGAACTCCCACAATTCCCATATAACCGAGAAGTGCAATATCTGCAATAAGTCCCGGCAAACGATATACCAAAAGCATAAATAACATTACAAGAATGATACCGATAAGACCAGCCATCATTGATGTTGAAAGCGCTGTGTCACCAAGTGTTGCACTGATGCTTCTTAGTTCTGCCTGATTAAGTGAAAATGGAAGCTGACCTGACTTGATGTTTGCAGCAAGTGCTTTTGCTTCTTCAGCAGTGAAATCACCTGTGATAACACAAGATGTGTCATTTATCTGCTGCTGTACTCTTGGCATTGAAATCATTATTTCATCCATAACAATACCGATTACATTCTGACCTTCAGGAAGGCCTGCTGCCTTTCCTGTTGCAACTGAGAACTTCTTGGCACCCTCGTCTGTAAATTCAAGACTTACATAGTGTCCGCTTTTTCCCATATTGTCAGTTGCACCGTATTCCGCTGATGCGCTTTTTACATCAGAGCCTTTTAAGATTTCGTTACCCTCATAGTCAACGAACTTAAGCTCTGCCACAGAACCAAGGCTTTTTGCTGCCTCTGTTGGGTCTGATACTGACGGAATTTCAATTCTTACCTTTTTTGTGCCCTGTCTTGTAACTGTAGCTTCTGAATAGCCAAGACCGTCAAGTCTTGTTCTCATCATATTTGCTACTGTGTCCATCTGGTCGTCTGTAGGTTCTGCAACCTGTGCTTCATATACTATAACGGAACCGCCCTTTAAATCAAGTCCCTGAATAACTCCGTCCGGATCAAGAACACCGGGGAATCTCACAGAGTCTGAAAAGTCAAGTCCGTATAATGCAACAAACATTAAAAGACCTATAACAAGAACAATAGCTGCAAGTTTAATAATACTTCTTGACACTTGTTTTTCCTCCCTTAACTACCATATAGGTATTAATTTAGTATAAAAAATTTTAATTATTTTCATCCTTCAAAGACAAAATAAACCAATATGTATTATACCTATTTTTTGGGTTTTAGTCAAGAGAATATTAAAAAATTATCACAATTTAACAGAAATTTAACTTATTCTTCGGTATCTTGTTTTTCCAGAATTAACTCCTAAGATTCCGCCAAGTCCTCCTCCCAGAAGCGAAATTGCAAGGAAAATCAGCTTTTCTGCTGAAAAAAAAGCTTTATCCGACACGCCGAGACTTATGAGAAGAATTAAAAATGCATAAGAAATCCCAACAAGGCATCCTGTTACAAGTCCTGCTTTATGCATTTTTCGGGATGCATAAAACCCTCCTAAAAGTGCCGACAAAAAGTGTGCAGAATATGCCCCTATAGCAGGCATAGAGTCGGCAGGATAAAACAGAGTTGAAAAAATCGCAAAGATGCCGAGATAAAAAATCGAAAAAAGCGTCATTAAAAGAAGAATTTTCACACCGTCTTTTGCATTCAGGCTTTTTTGCTCTTCATTTGTTTTTATCCGTCTTTTTATATTTTTTGACATAAAAAAGCACCTCCGTTTTGTAAATAATATGAAGGTGCTTTTAGTTTTATTCTAGACTCCAGTCAATAGGGGTGTCACCAATGCTTTCCAAAAATTCATTGGCATTTTTAAAATGTCCGCATCCGAAAAATCCGCCGTATGCAGAAAGGGGACTTGGATGCACAGATGTTAAAATTTTGTGTGCAGGATTTGTTATCAGGGCAGTTTTTCTCTTTGCATTTCCGCCCCAGAGAAGAAACACAACAGGCTTTTCTCTTTCGTTTATCTTTCTTATAACCGTGTCCGTGAAAATCTCCCAACCCTTGTTTTTGTGGCTGTTTGCCTGCCCCTGTCTCACCGTTAAAACAGTGTTCAAAAGGAGAACACCCTGCTTTGCCCACTTTATAAGCTCTCCGTGACTTGGAACGGGAATACCAAGCTCCTGATTTATTTCCTTATAAATGTTCTTAAGGGAAGGCGGGGGCATAACCCCTTTTTTCACCGAAAAGCTAAGGCCGTGTGCCTGATTTGGCTCGTGATAGGGGTCCTGCCCCAAAATCACTATCTTTATATCAGAATATGCGGTGGTTTTCAGGCTGTTAAAAATATCATTCATAGGCGGATATATAACCTGCGTTCTATATTCCTCCTTTAAAAATTCCCTCAGCTTTAAATAATATTCCTTTTCAAACTCGCCCTTTAAAATTTCGTCCCAGTCGTTTCCGAATTTCACCATATAATCACCTATAACTTTCTATGAGGGCTGATACCTCTTCTCTTTGCATCACGCTAAGATATGAAAATCTCTTATCAAGTGCCATTTCCATATATTTTATGCCTTTTTCCTTTTCGCCTTTTTTACAAAGGAGAATCCCAAAGCCATAATACGCCTCGGGAAAATGAGGCTCCAATTTAAGGAGCTTTTCATACATTTTTTCAGCCTCTTCTGTCATTCCGCAAAGAACATATGCCTCTGCAAGATTATCCATAATTATCATATCGTCTGAATTGAAATCATAGGCTTCAAGGTTGAATTTAAGCGCCTTTTCCGCATCTTTGTCAAGCACATACAAAAGCCCCAAATCCTGATAAACTGTTGTGTTTTTGTAATCTGCAATAAGATTTTCAAGGGACTCGATTGCATCCTTGATATAACCCTCTTTCCACATTACTAAGGCTCTCATTGCTCTTATTCTGTTTTTTACGGGCTTTTTGCC
>JAZSOT010000036.1:0-31799 GCA_045537065.1 Clostridia bacterium
AACAGAAACAGCAGGTACTTCTATTAAAGTAACACTTACTGCTGATGCAAATGGACAGGAACTTTACTTTGTAGTTAGCATCAAGGAAAAAGATGCTGAAGAAGTATTAGATACAGTAGAAGTAGAAGCTGATGAAGACGGCAATTATACATACACATTTGACGGTCTCACAGCAGGTTTAACTTACACAATTGAAGCTATCGCTTATAACGAAGATTATGAAAGCGAAGCAAAAGCTGTTGATGTTGCTGCTTACTATGCAGGCGTAGCAGGTCCTTCAAATAACAAGAAACCTGTAAACAACAATAATAAGAACGAAGAAACAACTCCAACAACACCTGGTGAAACACCAGATACAAGTGTAAGTGTTGAATCAAAAACAGAAACTGCAACAGTTCCATCAAAAGACCTTGCAGGTAAAGAAACTGTAAGTGCAACAGTTACAACAGACGGCGGAAACAAAGTTGAGGTTGCTGTTGATATTAAAGATAAAGCAGTTGATTCACTCACAGTAAAAGCTGAAACATCAGAAAAAGAAGTAACAGGTAAGGCAGCAGAAGGCGTTATCGGTGAAGTTATTGAAGTTAAGGTTGAAGCTAAGAGTGGTGATGAAGCAGTTGAAGTTGGTGCAACAATTACTGTAAAAGCAGATGCTCCTGCATATGCATATGCAGTTGACGAACTTGGCAACACAGTAAGACTTGATTCAACATATGATGCAGAAAACGGTGAGGTTGTTGTAGCAAACGTTCCGGATGGAACAGTTCTTGCAGTATCAACAAATGCTCCTGTTGACTTTGCGGACGTTGAAGGCAGATGGTCTGAAGCAGAAGTTCAGAAAGCGGCTGACCTTGGTATCGTAAACGGAAGAGGCGAAGGCTATGCTCCTGAAGCACTTCTCACACGTAGCGAAACAAACAAACTTAAGAAGAATCTTGCAGAAGTTCTTAAACTTGTTCTTCCTGTAAACGAAGAAGTTAAGATTGACACAGATCCTGCACACTGGGCATATGAATCTGACCTTTGGGCAGCTCAGACAGGTATTACAACAGGAACAGGCGTAAATGAAGATGGCGAAGTTATTATCTCAGGTGAAGATAATGTTATAAGACAGGATTACATCACTCTTATTGCAAGAATGATTAAGCTTGCTATCGGTGATGCAGAAGTAGAAGGCGAAGCTATCGTATTCGCAGATGCAGCTGACATTGCAGATTATGCAGCTGATGCATTTAATCTTCTTTCTTCAGTTGGTATCCTTAAGGGTAGCGAAGGTGAAAACGGTATCGTAGCTAATCCAAAGGCAAGCATCACAAGAGAAGAAGCAGCAGCACTTTCTAACAGAGCTTATGACTTTGTTAAAGCTGTGAAAATTGCAAAATAATTAAAACAGTTTATCTGTTAAAGAAGAGCACATATGTGCTCTTCTTTTTTTTATTGAAATACAAGTTGAAAATGGTTTTCGTTTGTGCTATAATATAAAAAAATAATATTTTAAATAAATATAGGAGAAAAAAGGTGTTTATTACAGATAAAATAAAATATGTAGGCGTTAGTGACCATATTACCGATTTGTTTGAGGGACAATATATTATACCGAATGGAATAACCTATAACTCGTATATTATATGTGATGAAAAAATAGCTATTATGGATTCTGTAGATGTTCGGTTTGCAGATGAATGGCTTGATAATATAAGTCGTGAATTAGGAGCTAAGTCACCGGATTATTTGATTGTTCAGCATATGGAGCCGGACCATTCCACAAGTATAGTGAATTTTATCAGCAGATACCCGTCAGCAAAAATAGTTTCATCTGCTAAGGCTTTCTCTATGATGAATCAGTTTTTCGGAAATGATTTTAATGCAAATCAAGTTGTTGTAGGTGAGGGGGATACACTTTCGCTGGGGGAACATACCCTTACGTTTATTACCGCACCTATGGTCCATTGGCCTGAGGTTATCTTAACATATTGCGATAAGGATAATATTTTGTTTTCGGCAGATGCTTTTGGGAAATTCGGAGCATTGGATAAAGATGAGGACTGGACTTTAGAGGCAAGACGGTATTATATTGGAATTGTAGGGAAATATGGTGTTCAGGTTCAGGCTCTTCTAAAGAAAACGGCAAATCTGGATATTGAAGTTATATGTCCGCTTCATGGACCTGTTCTATGTGAAAACATAGAGTATTATATAAATCTTTATGATATATGGTCAAGCTATAAGTCAGAGGCTGAGGGAGTTATGATAGCATACACTTCAGTATATGGAAATACGAAAAAAGCAGTTATATATCTAAAGGAAAGTCTTGAAGAAAAGGGCGAAAAAGTTGTTTTATATGACTTAGCAAGATGCGATATGGCAGAAGCTGTTGCAGATGCATTCAAATACGGCAAAATCATATTGGCAACAACCACTTATAACAACGATATTTTCCCGTATATGCGTGAATTTATAAATCATTTAACGGAAAGAAATTTCCAGAATAAAAAGGTTGGTTTTATTGAAAACGGAAGCTGGGCGCCTGTTGCGGGGAAAATTATGAAACAAATGCTTGAGAAAAGCAAAAACCTAAGTTATGCAGCTGCAGAAGTTAAAATTTTGTCTGCAATGAATGAAGCAAATAAAGCTGAACTAAATGCATTGGCTTTAGAGTTTTGTGAATAATATTAAAAGAAGGAGGTGTAGTTATGAAGAAATATGTATGCGATGTATGCGGCTGGGTATATGATGAAGAAGCTGGAGCTCCTGATGCGGGGATTGCTCCCGGAACAAAATTTGAAGATCTTCCTGATGATTTTGTATGTCCGCTTTGTGGAGTAGGCAAAGATATGTTTTCGGAGGAATAGTATGGATTACAATTATCATACACACACTATTTTGTGCAGTCATGCCTCCGGAACAGTTGAAGAATATGTCGAAAGAGCCTCCCAAAATGGCATAAAATATATGGGCTTTTCTGACCATATTCCGTTTATCCGTCCTGATGGGAAGGAAACATACTATAGAGTCCCTGTGAATATGGGAAAGTTGTATTGTGATGAAATCAAGGGCTTAAGAGAAAAATATAAAGATAAAATTGAGCTTAGTGTTGGTTTTGAATCAGAATATTATGAGGAATATTTTGATGATATGTTAGAGGATGCCATTGAATATGGGGCAGAATATCTTATTCTGGGACAGCATTTTGTTGCTCCTGAAAATATTGCAGAGCACACAGTTGATAAAACAGAAAGTGTGGATGACCTCAGAGGGTATGTTTCATCCGTTGTCACAGCAATGAATAAAAAGGTTTTTTCTTATGTTGCTCATCCTGATATTATAAATTTCACAGGAGAGGAAGAAATCTATAAGGAGGAGGTGCGAAAAATCTGCATTGCATCAAGAACACTTAATATTCCATTGGAAATAAATTTTCTTGGAATAAGGGGAAAAAGAAGTTACCCGAAAGCACTTTTCTGGCAGGTAGCAGGGGAAGAAAAATCCCCCGTAACGTTCGGATTTGATGCTCATAGTGTAAAAGATGCCTATGACGGGGATTCGCTCTTGGTCGCCAAGGAAATGGTGAAAAAATATAATCTCAATTATATTGGAAAGCCAGAACTTGTTATGATTCAAAATTTAGGGAAATAATAACAAAAACACCGAACTGTGATTCGGTGTTTTTTGTTATTCAAAACTCTCAATTATTTTTATAAGCTCTTTTTTGAACTTGTTTATATCACCATTATTTTCAATCGTAATATCTTTATAAGCCTCGTATAAAGGGATTCTTTCTTTTTCCATTTTAAGGAGGGCATCAAGGCTTGATGATAAAGGTCTTCCGTCGGTTGCAAGATTTTTGATGTCTCGTTTTATATAAATAATTTTTCCGTTTTGTTTAAGGGAATAAAAATTTTCATCTCTTTTTACTATACCGCCGCCGCAGGATATAATTTTTCCTGTCAGCTTTCCTATATCCCTTATACATTCAGCCTCTAAATTCCTGAAATAGTCTTCTCCGTATTTATTAAGAATTTCAGCGGGTTTTATATTAAATTTTTCTTCAATTAACGAATCTGTGTCCAAAAGCTCTTTTCCCGTATATTCGGACAAAAATTTGCCTGCGGTAGATTTTCCGCATCCCGGCATACCAACAAGAACAATGTTTTCTGTATCTTTTGAGAGAGAGTTAAAAATTTCTTCCGTTTTTTCGTCAGGGAAATCCTTCCCAGTAAAAATTTCAAAGGCTTTTTTTGCCTGAAAGATAAGCATATAAAGTCCTCCGGTCGCTTTAATGCCTTTTTCCTCCGCATCAATAACAAGTCTTGTTTTTAAAGGGTTGTATATAACATCAATAACTCCCTCAAGATTTTTGAAATCGTCAATATTTATTATAGAGTCTCCGTTGTTTGGGAACATTCCCACGGGAGTTGTGTTAACTATTATTTCAGCATCATTCCACAATGAAACATTTTCATAATTAAATTTTCCACATCTTGAAACACTGACAATTTCTCTTGCCCCCTCATCTGATGTAACGGCAAAAGCTGTACTGTAGGTTCCACCGCTTCCTAGAATGGCAACCTTTTTTCCTGAAAAATCAATGCCTGTCCTTTTTGCCATAGCCAGAAAACCTGCATAGTCCGTGTTAAAGCCCAAAAGCTTGCCGTCTTTTTTTATAACAGTGTTAACACTACCGATTTTTTCTGCCTCTTTTGATATGCTGTGACAAAAGGGGATTATGGTCTTTTTATATGGAATTGTTATATTAAAGCCTGAATATTCAGGGTTTTCAAGAATAGAGGGAAGACTTTCTTCCTCTAAACTTAAAAGGTCATAGGAATATTCCCCGAACTTTTCGTGAATTATTTTTGAATAGCTGTGTTTCAGTGTTTTTCCGATAAGACCGAACTTCATAAAAATTCTCCTTTAAATCTGAGAGTAACAACCTAAAAATGCAAGCTTACCATCACCAGATGCAAGCTCATCAAGAACCTTAATGGCATCATCCGAATAAACAGATGCATCAAGCTCGAAATAAAAAGCAAATTCAAAGTCCTTTCCGGGGATTGGTCTGCTTTCAAGCTTGGTAAGATTAAGTCCTGCCGCCGCAAATTTTGAAATAATTGAATAAAGTGAGCCTGGAGTATGGGGAATATTCATAATGATACTCACTTTGTCTGCTCCCGGATATATTTCAAGCTTTTTTGATATGCATATAAATCTTGTGTAGTTGTTGTCCGAATTTGCAATAGAATCATTAAGAATTGAAAGTCCGTAATATCCTGCACAGTCAGGTGAGGAGATTGCGGCTATGTCGCATCTTTCCGAGTCGCTGACGGTCTTTGCGGCAATAGCTGTGTTTTCACAAACTGTTATCTTAACATCAGGATATTTTTTCAAAAAATCGGAGCATTGACCTAGAGCTTGTTCGTGAGAAATGATTTCTTTAATTTCGGAAAGCTTTGTATTCTGTTTTGCAAGAAGTGCGTGGTCTATTTTCAGCTTTATGCATTTTGCAATACTGAAATTATAATTTCGCATCAGGTCATAAACGGCATTAACTGTGCCGTGAATACTGTTCTCAATAGGCAGTATTCCGTACTGGCAAAGCCCTTTTTCAACGGCATTAAAAACTCCCTCAAAGTTTTTAACATAAAGAATATTGGCACTTTTAAAAAGCTTGTCGCAGGCAATTTGTGAATTTGCACCTTCTATGCCCTGACAGGCAACAATTCCGTTTTGTGGAAAAATTTTGGGGGTGTTTTCAAGTGCGTTCTTAATTTTATTTGCAAGAACTCCGCATTTTTCACCGATTTTTTTATTTTGATAGCTTTTACTCAGGTCCATAAGAGCCTGAAAAAGAATTCTTGCATAATCTTCCATTTCTTCCCCTGCGTTTTGTGATGCTTTTTGAAGAATTTCTCTTTCACGGGATTTTTGCAAAGTAGGCATATTGTTTTTTTGCTTGTATTCTGCAACAGATGCCGCAATGTTCATTCTCTCTATAAAAAGCTTTAAAATTTCATCGTCTATGCGATCTATATTTTTTCTGCATTCTGTTAAATCCATAGTTAAAACTCCTTACAAAATAAAATCTGAAATGGCAATAGCCGCCGCAGCTTCAACGCAAACAACCGCTCTTACTGCAATGCAGGGGTCGTGGCGACCCACAGTTGAAAGGATGGTGTTTTTCTTTTCGGAAAGGCTGACCGATGCCTGATTTTTTGAAATAGAGGGGGTTGGCTTAAATGCGGTTTTGAAAATAATGGGCATACCGCTTGAAATTCCGCCTAAAACTCCTCCGTGGTTGTTAGTTTTTGTTTTGATTTCTTCATTTTCTATAAAAAATTCGTCGTTATTTTCGGAGCCTAAAATTTTTGATGCCTCAAAACCAAGACCGAATTCAATGCCTCTCACTCCGCCAAGTGCGAATATGGTTGATGAAATACGGTTTTCAATTCCGTCAAATATGGGGTTTCCAACTCCTGCTGGAACTCCGTATATTCCGCATTCAACAATACCTCCGACAGAGTCTTTGTTTTCCTTTGCACAAAGGATAGCATTCTGCATTTCTTTACCCTTTTCTTCGTCAAAAACAGGGAATGAAGCTGTTTTGACTTTTTCCTGTTCATTGTCATATGAAAGATAATTAATGGGTAAATCATATATGTCTTTAACTGATGAAAGGTGGGAAATAATGTTTATTCCCTGTCTTTTCAAAATTTGAATTAAAATTCCACCTGCAGCACATAAGGGAGCAGTTAATCTCCCTGAAAAATGTCCGCCCCCTTGAAGGTCGGAAAAACCGTTATATTTTATATATGATGAAAAGTCTGCATGTCCGGGACGGGGAATGTCAACTTTATAGTCAGAAGACCTTGTGTTGCTATTTTTTATTAAAAGGCAAAGAGGAGCACCTGTTGTATAGCCGTTTTTTATTCCCGAAATAATTTCAGGGATATCGTCCTCTTTCCTTGGTGTGGAGTAGGGATTATTTCCCCCTTGTCTTCTTTTCATAAATAAAAGAAGTTCATCATGGTCTATTTTTTCTCCTGCAGGAAGATTATCGATAACCGCCCCGATTGCAGGACCGTGAGATTCTCCGAAGATGCTCACCTTTATTTTGTTTCCGATTTCAGATGACATTTGTTTTTCCTCCCAAACTTTCAAAATGAGATATAAAATCAGGGTATGATTTATCTATGGCTTCTGCACCGTCTATGATGACATTATCTTTGCATATTAAAGATGCAATAATAGCGGACATTGCAATTCTGTGGTCATTAAAGCTTGAAACCTCTCCGCCCTGCAAATAGCCTTTTCCGTGAATAATAAGAGAATCTTCCGTATCCTCTGCATAACCGCCAAGACTTTGTATCAAGTTTTTTGTTGCCTGTATTCTGTCACTTTCCTTAATACGAAGTCTTTTTGCTCCTGAAAGGGTTGTTTTTCCCTCTGCATAGCACGCTAAAACCCCCGCAATGGGGAATATATCGGGACATTCCGAAAAGTCAAAATTAAAAGGTTTTAGTATATTCTTTTTAATATGTAATTTGTTGTCTTGGGTGCTTATATCTGCCCCTGCCAACTTTAATATATCAAGAATTTTTTTATCACTTTGTTTTGAATTTATATCAAGTCCGCTAACCGAAATATCTCCTGATAAAGCTCCGCCGACAATAAAAAATGCGGCGTTTGACCAGTCGCCCTCTATTATATATTCTTTAGGAGTTCTTAAAAATCCTTTTCCTTTTATAATATAGCCTGAAGAAGTTTCCTTTATTTCTGCTCCAAATTTTGATAGAACATCTATGGTCATATCAACATAGGCTTTCGATTCAAGCTTTGATGTTAAGCTTATAGTGCTGTCCCCTGAAAGGTAAGAAAGTGCAAACATAAGCCCTGAAATAAATTGGGAGCTTATGTCTCCTGCTATTTGAAAGTCTCCCGAAGATAAATTACCGCTCATTTCAAAAGGAAGAAAGTCGCCCGAAAATTTAATTCCTTTTTCTTTCAATAGGTTAATTATGGGAAAAAGGGGTCTTTCAGGAAGTCTTCCAGCACCTTTAAATTCTGCATTAATGCCAAGGGATGCTGCAACGGGAATTAAAAATCGAAGTGTTGAACCGCTTTCTGAGGCATCTAAGAGGCACTTGTTTTGTTTTTTTGTTATAGGGGTAATGTGATAAGTTTTGTCCTTGCAAACAACTTCAGCCCCCATAGCCTTTATGCAGGAAAGGGTAGCATCAATGTCCTTTGATGTTTCTTTAATATATAAACTTGTTTTTTCATCTGCCAGAGCGGCACATATAATTGCCCTGTGTGCATAGGATTTTGAGGCAATTGCCCCGATTTCCCCTCTTATGTCACAAGGCGTAACACAAAGCTTCATAATTTTCTCCTATATAATATTTAAAACTTTTTCTATGTCAGTTATGGAAACTCGTTTAAGTATAGATTTCCCTATTTCTTTAGGAATAACAAGTGATATAAAATCGCCATTTCTCTTTTTGTCCTTAAGCATTGTTTGTGCAAGTTCCTTTTTTGGAATATCACATTCTGCCTGTAATCCGTTAATTTTAAGAGCCTTTTCAATTTCACCTGAGGTGTTTTCAAAAGACCAACCAAATAGGTCCGCTGCACGGGAAATCATAGCCATTCCAATTCCAACGGAAATTCCGTGGCTTATTTTATAGTCGGAGCATTTTTCAATGGCGTGACCAATGGTGTGACCGAGGTTTAAAAGCTGACGGCATCCTGTGTCAAATTCATCTTCTCTGACAATCCTTGCCTTTATTGAAACACAACGCTCTATAACTTCCTCTGTGTTCCATCCGAAGCCTTTAGAGAGCATATCAAAAAGCTCTCTGTCACAGATAACTCCGTATTTTATAGCCTCTGCAACGCCTTCTTTGAAGTTTTCATCAGGAAGAGTCTGGAAGGTCTCTGTGTCGCAGATAACAGCTCTTGGCTGATAAAATGCACCTGCTAAATTTTTGCCAGCTTTAAGGTTAACCCCCGTTTTTCCGCCAACTGATGAATCAATTGCAGCTAAAAAGGTGGTGGGAATTTGAATGTAGGAAATTCCCCTTAAAAAGCTTGCTGCAGCATAGCCTGAAATATCTCCCGTTATGCCGCCGCCAAGGGCAACAATAGAGTCTGAGCGGGTGATATTATTCTCTGCCATAAATTCCAAAATCCTTGAAATTGTGTCCAGAGTTTTATGCTTTTCTCCGTGAGGGAAAACAAACTTAAAAACCTGAAAATCCGAATTTTTAAGAATGCTAATAACCTTTTCAGAGTAAAGCTTGTCAACATTATCATCGGTTATGATAACGATTTTATTTGATTTGACAACGGAAGAGATAATTTCTCCCGCCTTTTCTAAAATTCCCTTACCGATAAAAACATCATAAGGCTTAGTAACGCCTGAAACTGTAACCTTTCTCATTTGTCAAGCTGCTCCTTTTTTTCTCTTCCGTCTTTTAAAAGGGTGATTAAAGCTGATTCGTCTGAATTTTCAATTGTTTTTTTGTAAAGTGTCAAATTATCTATTAAAGTATTTATTTCTTCAAGAAGATTTTCTTTGTTTTCAAGAAAAAGCTCTGTCCACATTTTTTCGTTAAGATATGCAACTCTTGTCATATCCTTGAAACTGCCTGCAGAAAATCCTCTGTGCTTGTCTGCTGTTTCACTTTTAACATAAGCATTTGATAAAACGTGGGCAAGCTGAGATGTGTATGCAATAATTTTATCGTGTTCTTTTGGTGTTGTTATTGTAATTTTTCCGAAGCCTATTTCAAGGAAAAACTTTTTAAGCTCTTCTAAAATCTGCAGATTTATATTGGTATCGGGAGTAAGAATCATTGATGCCTGAGAGAAAATGTCTGCATCAGAATATTTAAAACCGATTTTTTCGATACCAGCCATAGGATGTCCCCCAACGAAGAGAAAACCATTTTCATTTGCAACTTTTGAAACTTCTCTGCAAACCTTTTCTTTAACGCCTCCGCAGTCTATAACTAAAGCACCCTTTTTGATTTTTGATGCATATTTTTTTGCGGATTCTATTGTATCATCAGGGTAGAGTGCAAAGATAATCATATCGCACTCAGGTATATTATCATCTGTAAGTTCTGAGCTTATTGCCTCAATGACTTTGGCACGCATAACAACAGTTTTGTCAATATCCATTCCAAGAACTTCGTGTTCTGTATTAAGACGGATAGCCTTTGCCATAGACCCGCCGATTAAACCTAAACCTATAACACCTATTTTCATATTAATCAAATCCTCTCAAAGTTTTTTATCACATCACGAAGAGCTGAAACCTCTCCTGAAAGCTTTTTGAAGATTTCGGGTGTAAGTGATTGAGGTCCGTCACACATTGCCTGGGAGGGGTTGTTGTGAACTTCGATAATAAGACCGCTGGCTCCTGCTGCAACTGCTGCACGTGCCATTGGAGCAACATATTTAGAATAGCCGGTTGCATGGCTTGGGTCAACTATAACAGGAAGATGTGAAAGCTCTTTTAAAACAGCAATGCTTGAAATGTCAAGAGTGTTTCTTGTTGATGTTTCAAAGGTTCTGATTCCTCTTTCACAAAGGATAACATCTTCGTTTCCGCCTGCCATAATATATTCGGCACTCATTAATAGCTCCTGAAGTGTACTTGATAAGCCTCTTTTTAAAAGAATAGGCTTTCTTGTGTGTCCAAGCTCCTTTAAAAGTTCAAAGTTCTGCATATTTCTTGCACCAACCTGAATAACATCAACATTTTCAAAAAGGGGAAGCTGTGAAAGGTCCATAATTTCTGTAACTATGGGAAGATTTGTTTCTTTTTTTGCCATAAGAAGAAGCCTTATTCCCTCATCTCTGAGGCCTTGAAATGCATAGGGGGAAGTTCTTGGCTTAAATGCACCGCCACGAAGCATTGTTGCACCAGAGGATTTAACCTCCTTTGCGATTTCTATAATTTGTTCTTCTGATTCAACAGAGCAAGGCCCTGCAATCATAGCAAAATTTTCTCCGCCGATTTTTGTGTTTCCTATGTTTATTATAGTGTCATCAGGGTGAAACTTTCTATTTGCGTTTTTGAAAGGCTCCTGAATTCTCTTAACATCCTGAACAATGTCAAGTGCATTGATAAGGTCAATATCAACACGGGAAGTATCACCCAAAAGACCAAGAATTGTGTGATGATGACCTGAACAGGTGTGAATATCAAGACCAAGACTTTTTATCCAGCTGGTAAGATTTTCAAGCTGTTCTTTATTTGCGTTTTCCTTTAATACTACTACCATTTTAAAAAACCTCTTTTCTTAAAAAATGAAAAAGCCTTGCGGTGCGTCATGCACTGCAAGGCTCTTAAAATATCTTTGAAAAAACAAAAAGTTTTAAGAATTAACAGCTGCACGACAAATAGCCTTACTAAAATAATAAGTAAAGCCATAAAAATATTCAGCTGCAAAACCTTTGTTAATCATTTTTTTAAAACCTCTTTAAAAAATATTATTGTCATTATATCACTCTGAAAATGCATTGTCAATAGTTTTACAAAAATTTTTTTCTAGCATAAGTAAATAATTAATTATTCCTTTTCAAGATGTGTAATTTTTTCGGTAAGTAATTTAAAAAGATTTGCCGAAACAGAAACCTGCATAATAAGGTCGTTCATTCTGTCCTGATTGTTTCCCTCAAGGGTGAAGATGGGGTCTGCAACCGCTCGGGTTTGGCTGAAAACATAATTGAATGCGGTATGCTGATTTTTCACAAAGGAATTATATGTTTTTCTGACTTCATCCTCAGAGAGACTGGCAGGAATAATCTCTTGAATAGTGGACATATCAAGAGTCTGCTTTAGAGTGCAAACAATAAGAAGATATGCAAGATGTATTTTTGAATATTTTTTCTTTTTTGGCGGAGGAATAATCCCAAGCTTAACATAGTTGTTAATCATAGATGGAGTGAGAGGGCGGTTAAGCTCGATTTTCGAGCTGGGCACCTCAAGATATTTTGTAACAACCGAAACAACCTGATCCATATATAATTCAATATCAGGAAGATTATCCCATACTGGTAATGAATAATTTGTTAAAACCTCTTCGATTTCCGAAAATGCAGATATTAGTCTTTCTTTTTTAATATACATATAAATCACTTCTCTTTTTTAATTTATATTTATTATAGAATAATTTTTCAAAAAATACAAGATATTTCTTGACAAAGTTTTAATCATATGTTAATCTAGTATTAATTACTAGATTAAAGCGTAATTGAAATGGAGATGGCGTTATGTATAAAAAATATGCACATTTAAGGGAAATGGTTGAAACCTGTAAGGTTAAGTATGAGAATAATGTGGCGTTTAAACTCAAGAAGAGGGATGAAAATAAAAAGGTTTATTATGATGAAATAACATATTCAAGATTTGCAGACGAGGTGGAGTATCTTGCCCGCGCCTTTATGGAAAAAGGTCTTGCAGGCAAGCGTGTTGCAGTAATCGGAAAGAACAGTTATGAATGGGTTCTGGTGTATCTTGCAGCAGTTTCAGCGGGAGGTGTAATTGTTCCCCTTGACAGAGGACTTTTAGATTATGAAATAGAAGACCAGATTAAGCGTTCTGAGGCGGTTGCTCTTTTTTATGGCGGAGAGTTTAGAGATAGGGTTGCAAATTATAATCTCACCAAAATTTGCACAGAAGATAAAGAATTTCAGGATTTACTTATTTTGGGAAAAGAGGCAGATAACAAGGCTCAGTATGATGCAATTGAAGTCAGCACCCACGAAATGACAGTTCTATTATTCACATCAGGCACAACATCAAATTCAAAAGCGGTTATGCTGTCTCAGAATAACATAACATCAAATATACTTGGAATGAGCCTCTGGGAAAATTTCTATGAAACAGATGTCAATATGGCACTTCTTCCCCTGCATCACACTTTTGGTATGATGCAGATGATGCTTTTCTTATCAATAGGTATGTGTAATGTGTTCTGCGAGGGACTTAGAATCGCAAAATGCCTTAATGAATATGGAGTAACAATTTTTGTCGGTGTTCCGAGAATTATTGAAGAAATGATGCTTGCAGTAAGAAGAAAAATCAATGCACAGGGCAAAACAAAAACCATAGAAATTGCACTTAAGGTTTCAAATGCATTAAGAAAAGTGGGAATTGATATCCGCAGAAAACTGTTCAAGCAGATTTTAGATGGTATGGGCGGAGGTCTGAGACTTGTTATTATCGGAGCGGCTGCAGCATCTCCTGATGTTTTGAAGTTCTTTAATGATATAGGGGTTCTTTCTATTCAAGGTTATGGTTTAACAGAAACTTCACCTGTTCTAACCGCAGAAAGTGATAAATATATGCGTGTAGGTTCTGTCGGAAAAGCAATTCCGGGGGTTGAAGTGAGAATTGACAACCCTGGCGAAAACGGTATTGGCGAGATTATAGCAAAAGGTGAAAATATAATGCTTGGCTATTATAATGACACTGAAAACACTAATGAGATTATAAAAGACGGATGGATTTATACAGGCGATATGGGAAGCATGGATAAAGATGGTTTTGTGTTTATCCGCGGAAGAAAGAAAAATGTTATTGTTCTTTCAAACGGTAAGAATGTGTTCCCTGAAGAAATTGAAACTCTTGTAAATCTTTCTCCTGCAATTAAAGAGTGCATTGTGTATGCGGAGGGCGACGATATATGCTGCAAGATAGTTACGGATGAAGATTTTGAGGGTGATGCAAAAAATACAATAGAAGAACATATCGCATCTGTTAATGAACAGCTTATACAGTATAAAAAAATCAACAGATACACAGTTCAGGAAAATGAAATGGAAAAAACAACAACAGGCAAAATCAAAAGATATAAGGGTGCTTTGAAGTAGAATGGCTCTAAAAAAAATCCTTTCGCTTAAGCGTAGTGTTCTTAAGGACATTAACCATAAAGACGGAAAATCTAAAAAGATTTTCCGTCTTTATTTATCCTTTAGTTTTAATTTAACAACTTGTAGAGCATACGCGGTCTGCCTCCGGTTCCGTAGTTCATATCCGCAATAACCATTCCCGTTTCCGAAAGGTGTGTCATATATCTTCTTACAGTAACGCCGGTAAGTCCGACTTTTTCTGCGATTTCATCGCCGGTGAGCCATTTGTTTTTGTTTTCTTTCAAATGTTCAATAATGGTTTGCAAAGTCTTTTCCTGTACGCCTTTCGGATAAAGCTCGTTTGCCCTCTTCCTTGATTTATCTATCAAAAAGTCAATATTTTTCTGATTAACCTTATCCAAATCTTTCAATGCTTCAACCTGAGCAATAAATTTATCAAGTGCCACCTTAAATCTTTCAAATGTAAACGGCTTTACCAAATAATCAACTACACCAAGATGCAGTCCCTCTTTTAATTGCTCTCGTTCATTAGCTGCAGTTACCATTATAACATCAACGGAAATCTGTTTTTTTCTTATCTGTCTGAGTGTTTCAAAGCCATCCATATATGGCATAAATACATCAAGGATGATTAAATCAACCTCATTTTCATCAAGGTATTCCAGGGCACTTTTTCCGTCATTACATTTATGTGCAACCACAAAGTCTTTATGCCGGCTTACAAATTGTTCATTTATCATAGCGACCATAGGATCGTCTTCTACTATTAAAACTTTATACATAATACACCTCCCAAAAGTTATTTTGAAAAGCTGACGGTAAATGATGTACCCACATTTTCCTGTGATTCAACCGTTATTTTACCACCTATAGCTTCAACCATTTCCTTTACCTGACATAGTCCGGTGCCACGACCTTCGCCTTTGGTTGAGAAACCGTTATCAAATATATGTTCAACATTGTCTTTACCGATTCCAACACCTGTATCGTCAACAGTTATAAGGAGTGCATCTTCACGGGAATAGATGCCAAAATGCAGTTCCTTTTGTCTGTCTATATCCTTTATATTCATTGCATCAAACGCATTATCTATAAGGTTGCCGATAACCGTAACCATAAGCTCGGGGGGAAGATATAAATCTGTTTTTGAATAGTGGCTTTCTTCACTCAGTATAAACTTTATATTAAGTTCCGAAGCTCTTGCACTTTTACCTATTAAAAGTGCCGCTATACTTGGTTCATCAACTACTGACATAATTTTACTGATGGTTTCTCGCTGCACAATAGAAATATTTTCAATATACGATACCGCTTCGTTATACATTTCCATTTGTATCAGTCCCATTATAACATGAAGCTTGTTTGTGAAATCGTGATTGTTAGCCCGCATTGAATCCACAAGATACCTTGTTCCTGCAAGATCTTCCATCAGCTTTGTGTATTCTTCACGGTTGTGAAGAATTGCAACTGCTCCGATAATGTCATCTTTTTCCCTGATAGGTATGCAGTCAATCAAAACATTGCTATTATCAATGCTTTGCTCTTGAATGTTAAATTCTTTTTCGCCTGTTCTGATGACATTTTGTATGAAACCGTCATTACAGCAATCGGTAAATGGTGCGTTTATAAGCTCTTTTGATTTTTCCTTGCCAAGCATTTTTGCCGCAGAGCGATTTGCAAACTGCACAACTCCGTTTTTATCTACGGCAAGTACACCCTCGTTTAATGATTCCAAAATATTATCACGAACTTGAAACATTGCCGAGAAAACATTTGGTTCATATCCGTGCAAGCTCTTTTTAATAGAGCTTGAAAGCTCTGCAGAAATAATCAGTTCTATTAAAATTGCGGCAATAGTAATGAGCGCAAAGATAAAAAGTATCTGCAAGGTTTCCGCCTTGATATTTTCAAGAAGCATAATCGTCATAACGAATCCGGTGTAGTTTCCGTTTTTATCATAAACTGCCGCATACGCACGGCGCTGTGAACCGGAAGGCCCCGTTTCATTTGCTGTGTAGTATTCCTTTGATACCTTTTCAAATTCAGGTATAGTTCCGTTATACTCTGTACCAATCAAATCGTGATTGGAATGATACAGACGAACATTATCACGACTTACAAAGGATATAACGTCAATATTGTCAAGGGTTGTTTTGAGAGAGTCAAGATACTCATTTAACAGCTCAGTTGTTTTTTCATCATCGGGATTTTCAATTTTGTCATCCACAAGTGGAGAATTTGCCACAGCCTCGGCAATGTTCTGCAGGTTCTGATCTCGTTTATCTATTTCAAAATGAATATTTATCAAAGTTCCCGAAATGCCCAAAAACAAAGCAAGGGTTATGATGAGTATAAGTTGCGTGGTGAATATTTTTCTGTGTATGTTTTTTATTGAAATCTGCTTTTGCGGTATTTTCAAATTCTTCTTTATCTTCATAATAAAGGACTTCCTTTTTGATTTTCTTACTTAAAATTATAGCATATAATGGATGAAATTTCAATTTATTATCTTATTTTATGACTTTTGTAAGTAAAATAAATTTTCTGAAACGACAAATTATGTTTATATTTTACATAAAATTGTCAGCGTTTCAATGTTGTGATAGGCTTTAATACGAAATTAAAAACAAAGGAGTTTTGTGTTATGAGTTCTATTTTTGAAACAATTATGTTGGTGTGCTTTGGGTTGTCGTGGCCTATCAATGTTATTAAGGCTTACAAAGCACGAACAGCGAACGCAACAAGTCTGCCGTTTATTCTTTTAATCTTTACCGGATACATAGCAGGAATAAGTGCAAAAATTATTTCAGGGCAGATTAATTATGTGTTTGTAGTTTATCTGCTTAATCTTGCAATAGTTCTCCTAAACATTGTGGTATATTTCAGAAATGTTGCTTTAGACAATAAATCAAGATAAGGGGTGCAAAAGATGAGAGAACAAGAAATTAAGAATTATAAGGCATTAAACAAACTTGCAGAGCAAAATGGCATTGTTATCTTTGGTAAAAAAGAAGATGTTTCTATTCCGCTATGCGAATTAAGACAGGCTTTTGGTATCAAAGAAAACTGCTATAATCGTAGCTTTGAAAATCTTACAATCAGCGAGGCTTTTGACATTTATGCAGATTGTGTTGCAGACCTTTCTCCCGAAACAATACTTTTGCATATTGAAGATGTAGAATGCTTCAAATTTTCGGCAGATAAATTTACTGATGATTACCGCAAACTGATTTCACAAATTAAAAAACATAATAAAAAGTGCAGAATTGGCATTGTGTCTGCAAAAAACTACGATAACAACAATGATATTACAGAATTAAACAAGCAGTTAAAATATATAGCCGATTCTGAAAAGTATGAATTTTGCGATATTTCTGAAAAAAGAGTGTGGAATCCGCAACAAACAAAAGAGGTTGTTTTGTTTGTATATAACATTGGATTTATGCATCCATTAAAAACTAAAAGACCGCTTAATGATTTGGTTAGGTTATTGTTTTGTGTAAATGACTATATTTATACAAGATAAAAACGTCCGGTAATTTAACGAGCAGGGAAGATGCGTACCATATTCCACGATTTTAGGATACTCCTAATACCTTATACAATAAACCCCGAAACAGAATTTTGTTTCGGGGTTTAAACTGTCCTTAAGAACACACCTCATATTGAAAGGATTTTTTATTTTACGGATTTATCCCAAGAGCCAGCACAATATAGAAAATTGCGGCTGTGATTAAAGAATATATAAGCATAGGAATAACATTTATCTTTATAAGCTTTCCCTCCCTGCCGGTTGTGCCAATAGTAGCACTTGCTGCAACTGCATTGTTAATACAAACCATATTTCCTATTGCTGCACCAACACATTGCATTGAAATAGCGAATACCTCGGGAAGACCAAGAACACTTGCTGTGTTAAACTGCAGATTTGAGAACAGGTTCATAGAAACTGTTGCAGAGCCTGAAACGAAAGCTCCTAAAACTCCGATAAAGGGAGAAATCAGTACATAAAGACTTTTCCCAACCATTGAAAGGGCATTTGCCATTTCGTCAAGCATACTTATTCCAAGGTCGTTTTTGTATTTTAAAACTTCAACAAGGGCGAGGCCGAAAACAAGTGCCAACGCGGCGCCTGAAATTTGCTTTATTGTGTCGCTCCAGGATTTTTTAACCATTTTTCCATCCATTTTATGAATTATATTGGTTATGAAAGCAACCAGTATAAAGAATGTGCCAGGCAGATATGCCCACTTTAAGCTCCAGTCAAGATTTTCAAAGCCTAAAAGGTTGTTTATTTTTATAATAAAAGGTGAGCCTCCTGTTAAGAGATGCTTAATTCCAAGCTGTGGAATACGGGTGATAACAAGAAGTGTTGCAATCAAAAGATAAGGCACCCATGCAAGAAGCAGGGGCATTTTTGATTCTTTAACAGGGGAAATCTCGCTTGTGGAAAGCCATTCAGAATCCCAACTTTCAGGGTTTCCAAAATCCCAGGTTTCCTTCGGAACAAGAAATCCGCATTTTGCCGCAATAACTGTTGCTGCAATTGATATTAGAGCTGCTATAAGGGATGCAAATTCATATCCCATAAATATTGATGTAAAAAGAAGAGGAATAGAAAATGTAAGTCCCGTAAAAATTGCAAAAGGTGCTGCCTTTAATGCAGGCTTAAAGGATTTTTCACCCGAGAATATTTTTGCTGTAAGCATAAGAACAATAAGTGGCAGTATTGTGCTGACAACCGCATGGGGCAGGGCAGTCCAGAATGAAAACTGAGAAATAAAAGTCTCGTTGCCCGCCATGCCCAAAGCATTTAATGCAGAGGTAACAGGCGTTCCAACTGCACCGAAAGAAACTGCCGATGAGTCAAAACAGAGAGTAATCATTGCTGCTGCCATTGGAGGGAAACCAAGGCTAACAAGAAGTGGTCCTGCCAAAGCTGCGGGAGTTCCAAAGCCTGCAGCTGCTTCTATAAAGGAGCAGAATGAAAAACCTATAATACACGCCTGAACACGTTTATCGGGGCAAATGTTCATAAATCCACGGTTGATAGATGCAGTGGCCCCTGAAATTTTAAGTGTATTCATAACTAAGATAGCACCTATTATAATAATTAAAACATCAATAGAGCTTAAAACCCCATATAGAGAGCCTGCAAGAAGTGCAGAAATATCAATTTTAAAGAATAAAATGCCAAAGACAACGGCTAAAGCCCAAGAGATTGCAAGACATATTTTTGCGGGCCAGTTAAAAACTATCATTAAAATTAAGGTTGCCAGAATTGGCAGAAAGGCGATTGTTGCTAACATAAATAAACCTCTTTTTTTATAAAACAAAACTTGTTGGTATACAATTATATTATAACTTAAATTTACAAAAAAATGTAGTCAATATGGGAAAGGGAATAATTGTTGACATTTTTTTGTTTTTAAAGTATAATTGACAAATAGTTAAATCTTATGTTGCGAGGTAATTATGCAGGTTTTTAATATAACTTTTAATCAAATGCTGGTGCTGTTTGGTTTTATAGCAATAGGAGTTTTTTTCAACAAAAAAAATGTATTGCCGAAAGAAACATCAAAGGTTTTATCAAAGCTTGAAACTTATCTTCTTTTGCCGTGTCTGAATTTTCGGACGTTCTATAAAAATTGCACGCTGACAAATCTTGTAAGCACAAGTAAGCTTTTAGTATATGGAACCGTGATACTACTTGTTTCCTTTGTAATAGCTCTTATAATATCCAGGTATTTCACAAAAGAAGCATATACTAAAAATGTGTATGTTTATTCCTTTACCATTCCAAATCTTGGTTTTATGGGTAATGCACTTGTTCTTGGAGTTTTTGGTGAAGAAGTGTTATTCCAGTATATGATGTTTTATTTGCCATTTGTTATTTTTATTTATACATACGGACTTTATTCATTAATCCCTCACGAAGATGGATATAAATTCAGTTTTAAAAGCCTTGTTAATCCTTCATTGGTAGGAGTTTTGATTGGTGCAATATTTGGAGTTTTTGAGATTCCGCTTCCCGGATTTTTAAGTTCTTTAGTTACATCGGCATCAAGCTGTATGTCACCTATTGCAATGTTAATTGCAGGATTTGTTATAGGAAACTATGCACTGAAAGCACTTGCGTCAATTCCAAAAGTTTATATTGCCTCAATAATAAGGCTTATTATAATGCCCGTTATTTTTGTTCTTGCATTAAAGGGTTTAAACGTTGACTCTGATATTGTAAGAGTGGCACTTTGTGCAACAGCACTTCCTTTCGGGCTTAACACAATAGTTTTTCCTGAGGCATATGGGGGCGATGCAACGGTTGGAGCGAGTATGGCACTTATATCCCATGTCTTGTCGGTTATAACCATGCCTCTTATTTTTGCATTGTTTCTTTAAAATTGACAATAATATGAAGATTGTGGTATAATTAACAAATGACTTTTTGAAAGGCTGAAAAATTATGAGTGATTATAAAAAGAATATAAAGAATTTCTCTATTATTGCCCATATTGACCACGGAAAATCGACTCTTGCAGATAGACTTTTAGAATTTACAGGAGCACTGACAAAACGAGAGATGCAGGAACAGATTCTTGATAATATGGACCTTGAAAGAGAAAGAGGAATAACCATAAAGGCAAGAGCTGTAAGACTTTTATATAAGGCAAAGGACGGGGAGGAATATGTTTTAAACCTTATTGATACCCCCGGTCATGTTGACTTTAACTATGAAGTTTCAAGAAGCCTTGCTGCCTGTGAGGGTGCAGTTTTAATAGTGGATGCTGCTCAGGGCATTGAAGCACAGACTCTTGCAAACACCTATCTTGCACTTGAACACGATTTAGAGCTTGTGCCTGTAATAAACAAAATTGACTTGCCATCTGCAAGACCGGAAGAGGTTAAAAAGGAAATTGAAGATGTTATTGGAATAGAGGCAGAAAACGCTCCTCTTATTTCCGCAAAAAACGGAATAAATATAGAAGCCGTTTTAGAAGAGATTGTAAAGGTTGTGCCGTCACCCGAGGGTGATGAAAATGCCCCCTTAAAGGCACTTATATTTGACTCCTATTATGACAGTTACAGAGGGGTTATTGTATATATAAGAGTGAAAGACGGAAGCCTAAAAGCCGGACAACAGATAAAAATGATGGCAACGGGGGCAACCTTTGATGTTGTTGAGGTTGGATACCTTCATCCGTCAGGAATGCTGCCTGCAAATGAAATAAAAGCAGGCGAGGTTGGATATATTGCCGCAAGTATAAAAAGTGTGCTTGATGTTCGTGTTGGTGACACGGTAACAACCGCTCAAGAGGGAGCAAAAGAACCTCTCCCCGGTTATAAAGAAGTAAAACCGATGGTTTATTGCGGTATCTATCCTGCAGACGGAGCAAGATATGATGACCTTAAAGAAGCTCTTGAAAGACTTAAGCTTAATGATGCATCATTAAGTTATGAGGCAGAAACCTCTGTTGCATTGGGCTTTGGCTTCAGATGTGGGTTTTTGGGACTTTTGCATATGGAAATTATTCAGGAAAGACTGGAACGAGAATATAATCTTGACCTTGTTACAACTGCTCCGTCAGTTGAATATAATGTTATAAAAACAGATAAGACAATTCTTAATATAGCAAACCCCACAAATCTTCCCGAGCCGTCACTTATTGATTATATGGAAGAGCCTATAGTAAAAGCGGAGATTATGACTCCAAAGGATTATGTTGGAAGCATAATGGAGCTTTGTCAGGAAAGAAGGGGAACATATATTGATATGACCTATCTTGACGCAACAAGAGTGTCACTTAGCTATGAACTTCCTTTGAATGAAATAATTTATGATTTCTTCGATGCCTTAAAGTCAAGAACAAGAGGTTATGCATCCTTTGATTATGAGCTTAAAGGCTTTGAAAGGAGCGACCTTGTTAAGCTTGATATTTTGTTAAACGGAGAAATGGTGGATGCACTTTCTTTTATAGTTCACAAGGAAAGTGCATATAAAAGAGGAAGAAGGATTGCGGAAAAGCTAAAGGATGTTATTCCAAGACAGCTTTTTGAAATTCCCATTCAGGCGGCAGTGGGTGGAAAGATTATTGCCCGTGAGACTGTCCGCGCAATGAGAAAGGATGTCCTTGCCAAGTGTTATGGCGGTGACATAACAAGAAAGAAAAAGCTCCTTGAAAAGCAAAAGGAAGGTAAAAAACGTATGCGACAGGTGGGAACAGTTGAGGTTCCGCAGGAAGCATTTATGTCGGTTTTAAAGCTTGATTAAAAAAAGCAGAAACGGTATAACCGTTTCTGCTTTTAAATTTTTTATATGAAGAATTTGGAGACATAACCCTGAACCCATATAATGATTAATATAATAGGCAGGATGTATTTTGCGTAAATGTATAACCAGGATGGGAACTTAAGTCCTTTTCCCATATTAGCCTCTTCGGTAAAGTTTTTCCATCCCCAACCAAATTTGTCGGATGTGCAGAATAAAACATATATAAGTGAGCCAATAGGAAGAATGTTATTTGAAATAATAAAGTCTTCAAGGTCGAGTATAGTGCTTCCCGCACCAAGGGGCTGAATACCTGATAAAAGGTTAAAGCCGAAGGCACAAGGAAGAGAAAGAGCAATTATAATAAATATGTTTAAGAAACAAGATTTCTTTCTGCTCCAGCCCCAAAGCTCCATACCAAAGGATATAATGTTCTCAAAAACAGCAACAACTGTTGACATTGCTGCAAAAATCATAAATATAAAGAATAAAGTTCCCCAGATAATTCCGCCCTTCATAGAGTTAAATATGTTGGGTAGAGTCTGGAAGATAAGTCCGGGGCCTGCGCCTGGGTTTAAGTTAAAGGCAAAGCAGGACGGGATAATTATAATGCCTGCCATAAAAGCAACAAAAGTGTCGAGAAGAGCAATGGTTGTAGATTCTCCAAGAAGTCTGCGGTCTTTATCTATATAGCTTCCGAAAATTGCCATTGAACCCATACCAATTGAGAGAGTGAAGAAAGCCTGACCAAGAGCGGCGAAAATCGCATCTCCAAGTCCGTTTTCAACCATTCTTTTAAAGTCGGGAACAAGATAGTATTTGAGTCCTTCTGATGCATTTGGGAGTGTGATTGCACGAACGGCAAGAATTGAAATAATTAAAAGAAGTGCAATCATCATAACCTTTGTCACCTTTTCAACACCCTTTTTAAGACCAAGGGAGCATATAAGAAGTCCAAGCAGAACGGACAAAATCATAAATCCCACAACAGGCAATGGATTTTGGGTCATTGTAACAAACTGGTTGCTGACCTCTTCTGCAGTCTGACCAATAAAATCACCATTTATTGTCTTGAAGAAGTAAGCAAACATCCAGCCTGTAACTGTGGTGTAAAACATCATTAAAAGGTAGTTTCCTGCAACCCCAATGCCGCCAAAAAGATGCCATTTTGTGCCTTTCGGCTCTAAAGTGCGGAATGATTCAGCGATACTTTTCCTGCTTGCTCTTCCCACTGCAAATTCCATTGTCATAATGGGAAGTCCGAAAATAATAAGGAAGAACAAATAAATGAGAATAAAGGCTGCACCGCCGTATTGTCCAACAATGTATGGGAATCTCCAAACATTTCCAAGACCAATTGCGCAGCCGGCAGAAATAAGAATAAAACCAAGGCGTGAGCCTAAATTTTCTCTTTTCATAATCAAACCCTCCGATTTTTTTATATTAATTATTTTTATCTTCAGCATGCTTTAGGGCATCATCAATGTGAGGCAGGAAATTTTCCTCCCCAACAAGAGAATATAGTCCCGATTTTTTCATAGCCTCAAGGGGCTGAGAGTTAACATGGGAGAAAATAAGAGTAACATTATTTTTCTCGCATTTTTTTCTCAAAGTTTCAAGAGAATTAAGTGCGGTGGCATCAATAGATGGCACGGCTCTCATTCTTAAGATAAGGCATTTTGTGAAGTCCTTAAATTTTATATCAAGAATTTTATCTGCGGCACCAAAGAACATAGGTCCGCTGATTTCATAAACTCTAACGTGTTTTGGAACGGTTTTAAGTTCTATGCTGTCACTGTCATTTTCTTCGTCTGTGTATTGCCAGCTTGAAACGGATGATTCCTCGCTCATTCTTTTCATAAAGAACATAGCGGCAAGTATCATTCCAACCTCAATTGCAACAATAAGGTCAAAAACAACTGTCAAAACAAAGGTTACAACCATAACGATAATATCGCTTTTTGGAGCGGTTTTCACAATGGAAACAAACTTTTTCCACTCGCTCATATTATAAGCAACAATAAATAAAATTGCTGCAATAGTTGGCATTGGGATAAGCTTTGCATATGGCATAAGGAAAAGAAGAACCATTAAAAGAACAACCGAGTGAACCATTCCTGAAACGGGAGTTCTTCCGCCATTTTTGGCATTTGCTGCAGTTCTTGCGATGGCACCTGTAGCAGGGATTCCGCCAAAGAGAACGGATGCAATGTTTCCAACACCCTGAGCTAAAAGCTCGGAGTTTGAATTGTGCTTTGAATTAACCATTGTGTCCGCAACAACGCAAGAAAGTAGTGATTCAATAGCAGCTAAGATTGCAATGGTAAATGCGTGAGGGAAAACCTCTATTGCCTTTGAAAGACTAAGCTCCATTCCTGAAAAGTTAAGGCTTGGAAGTCCCTGAGGAATAGTGTAAAGCTCGCCAATTGTAAACACTCCGTCATCAAGACCTGGGATAAATTTCACCATTAATGCACCAACAAAAACTGCAATAAGTGACGGGGGGACTCTCTTTTCAAATTTTGGATAAATAATAAGGATTAAAAGACAAACTGCACCAACTAAAAGAGATTGCCACTGGAAAGATGAAATCGCCTCAAAGTTTGCCATAAGCTTTTCTATGGTCTCAATTGGCTTAACTCCATCTTGATATGTAATACCGAGAAAATCCTTGATTTGTCCAACTAAAATGGTAATAGCAATACCTGATGTGAAACCTGTTGTAATGGTGTGAGGAATAAATTTTATAAGTCCTCCCAATTTAAAAATTCCCATCAGAATAAGGATAGCACCTGCCATAATTGTTGCAATGAATAATCCGTCCATTCCTTCTGTCGCAACAATGCCTGCAACAATGGTTGCAAAGGCGGCGGTGGGGCCTGCAATTTGAATGCGGCTTCCTCCGAGAAGTGAAACAAAAAATCCTGCGGCAATAGCCGTGTAAACACCGCAGGCAGGTTCAACTCCCGATGCAAGAGCAAGAGCAATTGAAAGAGGAAGAGCAATAATCGCAACAATAATTCCTGCAATTATATCCTTTAAAAATTGCTCCTTACTGTATGATTTTAAAACAGAAAAAAGTTTTGGTTTAAGGTATGAAAAGTTCATTTATATAGCCTCTTTTCTACAGACTGATGTCTTTTGTTTTTTCATTTTTTTCAAATGCCTTCAATATTTTTGTTAAATATCCGAAAGCCGCAAAAATAAGCATTCCTATAAGGAAAACAAGCAAGGCTGTTTTAAACCATGATGCCATTTTGGGGAACACAATAACTAAAAAGATAACGGTGTAAAAGGCAACAGTTGCACCTTTTCCGTACCAGTCAGACTGGATAACAACATTCCTTGCATAAAGGAAAATACCGCCCACAATCATAGTTCCCTCTTTGAAAAGAATGAACCATATAACCCAGGAAGGAATGATTTGTTCATAGGTAAGACAGATTATAGCAGTTATCTGCATAAGCTTGTCAACAAGCGGGTCATAGACCTTTCCGATTTTTGTTATCATATTAAATTTTCTGGCAATAAAGCCGTCCACAACATCTGTAAGACCTGCCAGAAGAAAAATTCCAAGAGCGCAGAGGGGCATATCCAATACCACCATTGTGTATGCATAAATAGGAATTAAAATAAGTCTTAGTGTTGTTAATATATTGGGTATCATAAATGTACCGAACCTTTCTTTGGTATTATGGAGTAAATAGTTTTTCTTCCACTTTCTCGCTTGTTCTGTTGTAAACCATATCAAAATAGGTCTTTATTTCAGCGGGATTTGTCTCATCGTTGTAATAGGTAAGCTCACCTTTTTTGTCTATGAAGCATCCGTTGGATGTAACAACGGGATATTTATTAAACATATTTATCATATGGTCGTAAAATGGTGACTTGGGAGCAGATGCCGCTTTTAAAGTCAACGGAACCATATAAGGCATACTTGTATATCCAACATTTTTATCAGGGATATTAAAGTTTGCCCAGATAACAAATGGTGTTGCATAAAGCTTAAGATTTTCAAATGGGTCGCTTGTGTCAACAGTGGCAATTTCAGGAGTGAAAACAGGGGAGTGGTCGCCAACCATACAAATTATAACATCTCTTTCAACGTTTTTAAAATAGTTAACAAGATATTCAAACGCTGAGTCAGTAGCAGAAACACAGGACAGATATTCGTTCACATCGTCTGTGTTGTCCCCAAAATCATTTTTAACCTTAATGTTGTCTAAGCTTTCATCGTTCATATCCCAGGCACCGTGATTTTGGATGGTGAGATTAAAGAAAAATCTCGGACCGTCTCCCATATTGTTATATTTTTCAATCATATGTCTGTAAACAAATTCGTCTGTTGCATAGGGACGTTTTCCTAAAATTTCAACCCAGCCAAAGTCCTCAATAAAGTATGAATTGTCAAAACCGATTTTCGGATAGGCAAGTCCTCTTGAATAGTTGAGGTCACCTGCACAGTGGCTTGCCGCTGTTGTGTAGCCCTGACTTTCAAGGAATGAAACAATGCTTCCCGAATTTTCAAGGTTAAGGAACGAAAATGGTGTAATTCCCGGTGTCAGATGCAGGGAATTGCTTGATAAAAGCTCATATTCGCTGCGGTTTGTTCCGCCGCCGTTTCCCGGCACAATGGAAAAACCTGAGATTTTGTTGTCAAGCTTGTCAATGAAAGGCATAACCTCTTTGTTTGTTTCAAGACCGTCAACAACATTTCTAAGGTCAAACCAGGTTTCGTTCATTATAAGGATAATGTCAGGTTTTCTGGCATTTTTATTTCTCTCATCAACAGAGGGTTTTTGTTCCTTGCTGATTTTTTTGATAGATTCCTCGTCATAGTTTTCGGGTTTTCTCACTATGTTAAAGGATTTAACAAAAAGCTCTTCAGTAATGGATAAAAATCCGTATTTCCTATAGGTTTCTTCCCAAGACCACACCAAAGTAAGCTTTGGTTTAATGGAAAAGCTTGCGAAGAAAACTATGTATAAGAATAAAAAGCTCAGAACAATAGTTGAAATAAGACGGACAAAATAATCTCTTATCTCAAATTCCTTTTCTTTTTCAAATTTTCTCAGCCACAAAGAAAGAATAATTGATATAGCGAATATCAAAACAATATAAACAACCGACATATGGAATCCGGGTTTATAGCTTGGAAGAACATCAAGAGCCGCATTGATATTACCTATATCCATAGTGGAAACAGGTTGATTTCTGAAAAGAATAGTGTAGAAATTAATAAGGGCAACGGCCGTCAGCAAAGTGCTGCAAACGATGGAGGCTATCCATCGTTTAACAAACACAAGGCTTAGAACATATATAAATCCGAAAACAATAAGGGTGTTTATAGGAGTGAATAAAAATCCGTTAAAGATAAAGTTACGGCTGGAGATTTCAAGTGCATAGTAAACAAGGAATGAAATCAGCAAAATCACTCCGTTAATCTTATAATTTTGTATTCTTTTTCTTCTGTTTATCTGAACTGAATACCGGTTGTTGTTGTAAAACATACCGGAAAAATTACTAGTTAACTGCGGCATATTATTTCTTCAAAGCGATTTCTTTAAGAAGTTTTGAGATGAGAGCATCAACTGAAAGATTATCAGTTGTTTCACCGTCTCTGCTTCTTAAGGAAACAACGTTGTTTTCCTCCTCTTTTCCGCCAAGGACAACCATATAATTAACTTTCTTAAGCTGTGCCTCACGGATTTTGTAACCGATTTTTTCAGATCTTACATCAAGTTCGCATCTTATTCCTGCAGACTTTAGCTTGTCTGCAACCTTCTTTGCGTATTCCTCTGTTTTTTCAGAAAGTGACATAACACTAACCTGAACAGGGGAAAGCCAAAGCGGGAACTTGCCTGCATATTTTTCAATTAATAGAGCAAGTGTTCTTTCGTAGCAGCCGATAGATGTTCTGTGAATGATGTATGGATTTTTCTTTGTTCCGTCAGCATCCACATATTCCATACCAAACTTTTCTGCAAGCATCTGGTCAATTTGGATAGTGATTAAAGTATCTTCTTTTCCGTAAACATTCTTTATCTGAATGTCGAGCTTAGGTCCATAGAAAGCAGCCTCGCCTATACCAATTTTGTATGGAATTTCAAGGTGGTCAAGAATTTTTTCCATCATACCCTGAGCCTCATCCCATTGCTCCTCTGTTCCGATATATTTTTCCTTATCCTCAGGATCCCACTTTGAGAATCTGTATGAAACATCTTCATAAAGGCCAAGAGTTTTAAGCATATAAATTGCAAGCTCAAGACAGCTCTTGAATTCATCTTCAAGCTGGTCAGGAGTACACATTAAGTGACCTTCTGAAATTGTGAACTGACGAACTCTTATAAGACCGTGCATTTCACCAGATGCTTCATTTCTGAAAAGTGTTGATGTTTCATTGTAACGAAGAGGAAGGTCACGGTATGAGCGTGCTCTGTTTAAATATGCCTGATACTGGAATGGACAAGTCATAGGACGAAGAGCAAAAACCTCTTTGTCAACCTTTTCATCACCCATAACAAACATACCGTCCTGATAGTGGTCCCAGTGCCCTGAAACCTTGTAAAGGTCGCTCTTTGCCATATAAGGTGTTTTTGTAAGCTGCCAGCCTCTTGCTTCTTCTGTGTCTTCAACAAATCTCTGAAGAGTCTGAATCATTTTTGCACCCTTTGGAAGAAGAATGGGAAGACCCTGACCGATAAGCTCAGAGGTTGTGAAAAGCTCAAGTTCACGACCAAGCTTGTTGTGGTCTCTCTTTTTAGCCTCTTCAAGCATTTCAAGATGAGCTTCAAGGTCTGCAGCCTTTGTGAAAGCTGTTCCATAAACTCTGGTAAGCATCTTGTTTTTCTCGCTGCCTCTCCAATAAGCACCTGCAACAGATGTAAGTTTAAATGCCTTTGCGGGCTTTGTTGACATAAGGTGAGGTCCGCAGCAAAGGTCTGTGAAATCTCCCTGCTTGTAGAAACTGATAGGCTCGCCGTCAGGAAGGTCTTTTATAAGTTCAACCTTGTAGCTCTCGCCTTTTTCTTCCATAAACTTTATAGCCTCGTCTCTTGGAAGTTCAAAGCGTTCAAGAGCAATGTTTTCCTTAACGATAGCTTTCATTTCTTTTTCTATTTTAACTAAATCCTCCTGAGTGAATGGCTCCGGTGTGTCAAAGTCGTAATAAAATCCGTCATCAATTGCAGGACCAATAGCAAGCTTAACATCAGGATATAGTCTTTTAACAGCCTGTGCAAGTATGTGAGATGCGGTGTGTCTAAGCGCTGCTTTTCCCTCAGCATCGTCAAAGGTCAAAATTTCAACCTGTGCACCGTCTTCAGGAATATCACGAAGGTCACATACTTCTCCGTTTATTTTTGCGGCACAAGCTGCTCTTGCTAAACCCTCGCTAAGCTTAAAGGCGATGTCGATAACTCTTGAGCCGCTTTCGATTTCTAAAAATTCTCCGTTTTTCAATTTAATTTTCATAATAATACCTCCATAAAACTTTCGTTTAAAGAAAAAACACCCTCAAAATATACCGAGGGGTATATTTTCAAGGGTGCATATAAGCACGGTTCCACCTTGATTTTTAACTCTTTAAGTTAACTTTCGCATAACTTAGCTCGGCATACTCATCGTATGCAGCTCCGGAGTGGTCTTCGTCGGGGCCTTTTGAAAACTCTCACAGCCAAGGAGCTTTCTCTCTTAAAAAAGACTTTGCCGACTACTCTTTCCATCATAGCTTTCTAGGTATTATACAATATTTTAAATAATTTGTCAAGAAAAATCATAACATTAATAATATATATAAAAATTTTGGAAAAGGATGTTTTATTTATGAGTGAAAATAATTTAAAAGTCTGCAGTATAGGGGAGCTTCGCACAAAAGAGATAATAAACTTAAAAGATGGAGCAAGACTTGGACCTGCAGGGGATGTGATGCTTGATTTAAAAACAGGAAGACTCACCGCAATTGTAATTCCCGGTACATATAGACTTATGGGATTTTTAGGCAGGGAGGAGGATATTGTTATAAAGTGGGAAAATATTAAAAAAATTGGTGATGATGTAATAATCGTTGACTTTGGAGAGGAAGAAAACCTATAACTCGACTTTCTGTGAAATCGACTTTTAGTTGAAATCTCGCAGAGAAATTGAATTACATTGAGCAAATATGTCCATTTTTATGCATAGTTCGTAGTGTTGCAAAGTTCCGCACATTATAAACAATATTAGAGGTTTTATAAATCCTTCCGTAATCTTTTATAATTTCAGTTCCAGAGTTTTATAATTTCTGTCCTACCCTCTTATAAACAGTTGCCGATGTTTTATAAAAGATGTCCGTTCTTTTATAAAAACTGTTAGAAATGCCGATTTGACAATATTTACACACTTTTATATAATATAAGTATCAAAAAGGGGGTGTATAGGTATGCACTTGAGCAAATTAATGGAAAAATATCCTAAAATAGATAAAAGGTTAAAAGAATTAAAAAAGGAATTAAAATCCTTGTCAAAAGAAGACTTGGCGTGGGTGTTAAAGGGCTTTTTATCACCCGAGAAAAAGCCAACCCGACCACCAACAGATTATGAAATCTTTATTGACAAATATGGGTTAAAACCTGCTTGTCCTTACTGCACAAGCCGATTATATTACCCACACGGATTAGACGATTATGGAAAACCCCGATATAAGTGCAGAAAATGTGGGAAAACTTATACCATAATGACAGATACATTTGCAGACAAAGCTACTTTCCCCCTACCTGTGCAGATTGCAGTAATTAACTATACTTTAATGGGGTTATCCTTATCCGCTTGTCGGCGTAATTTAGCGGTTGACTATGGGTGGCATACCTCAGAAGGCACAATCTTGCTATACAGACATAAGTTCTTAAAAGCCCTTTTAGAACACTATGGAATGCCGAAATTGTCGGGTGTAGTTCAGGTTGACGAAACATATTTCAGGGAAAATCAAAAGGGTGCAATGGAACTTATCAATGTTGCACCAACCGCAGTAAAAGTGAGAAAACCCCGACTTGAAAACACATATATACCTTCCGAACTTGGGATTTTCGGACCTGAGTTTGCTTGTGTAGTTACGGGAATTGACAGTAATGGCTATGTTGCCGCAGTTTTATCAGGATTGGGAAAAAGCAGTTCCCAAATCCTTGAAGATTATTTTGGTGATTATTTAGGGGATATAACATTCCTTTGTAGTGACGATTATGACGCCTACACTCGGTATTGTGATAATAATGCAATTCCCCACTACATACAACCTTCCGATATGAGGAAGATAGTTAGAAAAGAGCAAAAGGATTGGGAAGAAAAGCATAATGGCAGAGAATTGGCAGAAGAAACAATCCACAAGAGATATTATCAAACACAAGGACTTGACAGAGTGGAAAACTACGGAAGATTAAGTTTTACAGAGTTCGAGAGATTAAAAGCCGAAAAACACTTGACATTGAATGATATTGATAGTTTTCATAATCAATTAAAGCGACATATCAATAAAAACTTGACTGGTGTTGCTACTGTGTATTTGCCTTTATACCTTGCTTTATATGTATTCAAGCATAATTGGAGTATCAGCCACAACAAACAACACCCCACCTCCCGACATGACGCTGAAAACATATTGATTGACTTACTGCAA
>JAZSOT010000074.1:0-2387 GCA_045537065.1 Clostridia bacterium
CATGCAAACAAACAAACTTCATAACACGGATTATAGCACTTTTTAGAGTACTTTTGTATAGGGTAACTTTGAAAAAGTTGCTCAAAATCGAAAATACGAGGTCAAACTGATTCTAAGTGGAATTTACTTTTTCATTTGACCGTACTTTTTCAACCGTAATGTGCATTTTTTAATTCCGCTTTTGTTTCATAAAAAAGGGGCTGTCGGGAAATAGATAGTCTAAAATAGGGAGCTATAAAACTCGTGTGAGTTTTATAGCTCCCTAACTTTTTCCTTAAAAAGAGAAAAAAGATGGCTAACGACAACCACCTTTTCTCCGTTACATGTTATAATGTAACTATGCAAAAACAAGATTATTATAACGAATTTTTTGAATTAGGACAACAGAAAATTAACTTTAAATTCTTCGAATTGAGTATACCTGACGACGATCCGGTCTATACCCTTAAAAAAGTTATGGAGGAATTAGATTTTACTAGGCTTTTAGCTCAGTATTCAAACAAGGGAAGAAACGGGTATAATCCAATAATGAAGTATGCAGTGCTTACATATGCAAACATGCGCGGAGTCAAGTCTGTTGACCGTATTGTTGAATTATGTGAAAGAGACCTTGCATTTATCTGGCTTACTAAGGGTGAAAAACCTCAGAGGGATGCATTTTATGATTTCATAGAAAAAAAGCTAACCAGCGAAATCCTTGATGATCTGAATTACCAGTTTATACGCAGATTAAAAAAAGAAGGTTTGATCACTCTTGAAGCACTTTATATTGATGGTACGAAAATAGAGGCAAATGCAAACAGATATACATTTGTCTGGCGTGGTACACTTAATTATCATCTCGTAGGACTTCTGGATTCAATTGATGCTCTTTATACCAGATACAACGAACTGTTAAATGATAATGACTACGGTCAGAAATACGATTTAGGTAACGTTCAGATGTTTATAATTGAAGGCATGGATAAAGTGCGTGATGTAATTGAGAAAAACCGCAAACGAAAACTCACAAAACACAAAAAAATCTCCAACAATACTGTTATTGAAATAGACAACTGTTCTCCGTTGGAATTATTAAGGCTTCAGAACAATCTTATTAAAATAGCTGAAGGAGAAGGAATTTCGTTTGTTTATGAGAAAAAACAGAAAAAGTCAGAAATCCAGCAACTGCATGAAGAACTGGTGGAATGCGGAAAACGTCTGATGAAATATAAGGAATGCTTTGAAATAATGGGGACAGACCGTAACAGTTATTCAAAAACAGATTTAGAAGCAACCTTCATGAGAATGAAGGAAGACCATATGCTTAATGGCCAGTTGAAACCCGCATACAATGTTCAGATTGCAGTAGAGAATTATTTTATTATTCATGGATATGTAAGCAATGACAGAACAGATTATAATACACTTATCCCGGTATTAAACAAGCATAGAGAAGCATTTGGTGAGACACTAAAGGAAGTGACCGCAGACAGTGGCTACTGCAGCGAAAGAAATCTGCTGTATCTTAAAGAACATAAGATTGACAGTTATATTAAACTGCAGGATCATGAGAAACGAAAAACTCGTGCATACAAAGAAGATATCGGCAAACATTATAACATGACTTATCAGATTTTCGAGGATGAACACTACTATATGTGTCATGACGGCAGGGAACTGAGACATATGAACACGGAGACCAAGAAACATGATGGTTATACACAGACCTTTGAGGTGTACGGGTGTGCAGACTGTAGTGGTTGCGAACATAAAGCCAAATGTCTATACAAGTACAATCCTGATAAAGATGCTGATAAAAACAAGGTTATGAAGATTAATGAGCAATGGGAGGAACTAAAAGCTGCATCTCAGGCCAACATAGAAAGTGAAAAGGGTATCTTAAACCGTCAAATACGTTCAATTCAGACAGAAGGACATTTTGGAGACATTAAAGAAAACGAAAACTTTAGAAGATTTAATTACCGTTCATCAGACAAAGTGTATAAGGAATTTATGTTGTATGCCATAGGCAGAAATGTTAATAAATATCATCGTTTTATCCATGAACAACTCCAAAAATTTGAAGGAAAACAGGTACAAAACATAGCGTAATCAAAAGTTCGGTAGTAAAAAATAAATACCCTTTATTTTTGCGCCTAAAAATATTTTTTATTATTGAAATAGAGAAACCCCACAGAATATGCCGGTGTCGAAAGACACGCATTTCTGTGGGGTTTCTCTATTTTATTTGAAATTGGTCAGAAATCGGTATTAACCGATTTCCCCCTCTCTATTCATAGTCAAGCATTTGCACTTTTCTTTTCATCGAATGTCAAATTAATAATTTCATAATCGGATGCCCATACGGTTGCATATTCACATAAACCTTTCATCCGAATTTCATA
>JAZSOT010000010.1:0-3740 GCA_045537065.1 Clostridia bacterium
CAAAAACATCTTCAGAAGGACTTGTCAGAAGCGTTGTCAATTCATTGTTTGGTTGATATATTATATGATAAAAAACGTACCGCCGAAGTGTGAGTGTTCTTAAGGATAGTAGATAGGAACACGAGCATTGCGAGGTAAGAATAAGAGGAAAACTCAGTAAAATGGGTTTTCCTCTTTTCTTTTTATCCGCACATTCGTCAAATTAAATGCCTTCTGATAAAATGAAGATACCAAATTTGAAGGAGGCGTAAAGCTATGAAAGAAAAGATTATTGAAAACGGAATTGAGTATGTAAGAGATGGTGATTATTACATACCAAACCTGAAAGCACCTGAAGGAAAATTCAACATTGGTAAGTACGGCAGGCTACACTCAATATTTATTAAAGAAAACAGACCTTGCCTATATTCAGCGAAAATGCTCAAAGGAACTTGGCTTGCCTATCTTGAAGAAATTGACACAACCGCAAAAGAAATGGTTGATAAGCTTGTTAAAGATATGGCGGTCAAGCAAGGAATCACAGAAGAATTAAAAGCAAAAGACCAAATGGCTTGGGTTGGTGCAATGAACAGTATAAAACATTCCGCAGAAGAAATTGTATTACGAGAATTTGTATGTTCTATGGAGGTGCGAAGATGAGTTTTCTTGACGAATTATATTATGGCAATATCAACCCAAATGAAAATCGAAACAGAAAAAAGTTACCATACGAAAAAGCTTTAAAGACTTTTTCTGACATTGAAAGCAAACTGACAAAAGAATTAAACGGCGAAAACTTAAAGCTTTTTAATGACCTTGTAAATGCAAGTGATGAAATAAGTGCTACAAGCGATGTTGAGAATTTCAAAATCGGATTCAGACTTGGTGTTCTGTTGATGTGTGATAGCTTGTTTTCTGACTACAGCATCATTCTGAAAGATTAAATTATTACGGAGGAATTTTTAAATGAAGAAATTAATCATATCCATCATATCAATCGTATCAGTTTTAATAACTTCTTTTTCTGTAAGTGCAGCAGAGGTGCCAAGAGAATCGGCACCCTGCAATGCATCAAATGAAGCAATCGTTTTTGTTGAAAGTTGCATCGGAGATATTTTAACCGAAGTTCAGAACGGATTGGGGTATTCTGATGCACGAGCAAAATCAAATCGCATATTCTTTGATGCTTTCCTTAAAGGACAGACTAATGGTTATAGCTATGGCGAACTTGTTGATATAGCCAATGCTGCAATATGGCAATATCGTGATATGTATTTGCGACCTGATTTTTATACAAATAATCTTGAAAAAGTCAGAACTATCATTGCACCCGTAATTGAAGATTATAAAACAGGCAAAATCACTTATGCAGAAGCAGAGTTCAATGCACGAACAAGGATTTATCAATCTGTAAAGCCTGACTTTAATCCTAATGTTGAATATATGAAAGATCCTCTTTCAAGAGATATTCCGTCGGTAGATAATAGCTTGTTTATACTTGCAAGAAAACTGATTTTAGCAAGCAAATAAGTAGAATGGGGTGTAGCCGTTTCCGGTTACACCCCTTAAAGTTAAAATTCATATTTTTTAATTGTTTCGATTGAATCACGAAGCATATCAAGTTGTTTCTTGCTCATATTTTCAACATCTGCTCTAATTGTACTTAAAAAGATATTTGAATTATCTTCTTCAAAATCGATTGCAAAGGTATCAATGGGAACATTTAATGCTTTAGCTATTTTATATATCATTGTAAAGTGAGTGTCGTGATAGCCTTGTTCTATTCTTGATATATGCTTTTGAGAAATACCAGACTTTTCAGACAACTGTTCTTGGGTAAGTCCTGCCTTTTGTCTGCATTCCTGAATTCTTTTTCCAACACTTTTTGTTATTTGTTCTTTTTCTAATTTATCAAAACTCATAATTTCACAACCCTCACAACAATTATTCTCTATAATATAATTATATATTCAAGGGTGTTTTATTGTAACTTGATACTTGAATACAATTTCCGATAAATCTACAAATGGGTAATATTTTTTCTTTGTTTTTCTATATATGTGTGGTATAATTGATTATAATATTACTTTTATGATGAATTTGAGGTAACCAAACTATGACTACTGATAAAGCATGTTGTTTTTTCGGGCATAGAAAGATAAACGAAACACCCGAACTGATAGAAAGACTTACAAAAGAGATTGAGGTTTTAATCACAGAAAAAGAGGTTAGCATTTTTTATTTTGGCAGTAAAAGTGAGTTCGATGATTTATGCCATAAAACTGTTACCAAGCTGAAAGAAAAATATCCTTACATCAAACGGATATATGTCAGGTCATCGTTTCAACATATTCCCGATTGGTATGAAGAAAGTCTGCTTAAGCATTATGAAGGCACATACTTTCCTGAGCATATGGAAAAAGCAGGCAAAGCTTCTTATGTGGAACGGAATCAGGAAATGATAAATAAATCGAATTTTTGTGTCGTTTACTATGATGAAAATTATCTTCCGCCAAGGCGTAAAAATAGCCGTAGAGATTTTGTAGATTACCAACCTAAAAGTGGTACAAAGGTAGCTTATGATTATGCTATAAGGAAGAAAAAAGAAATTATAAATGTTATGATTACGATATGATATAATTACCATTTATTTTAAAATACCTTGTAATCATACAAAAAATATGATAAAATACCATTATAAAAACCTAAGGAGGAATATTTGTTATGAACAAAACAGAACTTGTTGCACTTATGGCTGAAGAAGCAGGCATCACAAAAAAGGATGCTGAAAAAGCATTAAACGCATTTATCGGTGGCGTACAGAACGCAGTTAAAGCTGGAGATAAGGTTTCCTTAATCGGCTTTGGTACATTTGAAGCTCGTGAAAGAGCTGCTCGTGAAGGTAAGAATCCGCAGACAGGTGAAAAGATCAAAATCGCTGCTTGCAAGGTTCCTGCATTTAAGGCTGGCAAAGCTTTCAAAGATTTAGTAAAATAAATAACATTAAGGGGTGAGCTGAAGCGCTCACCCCTTTGACATAATAAACAAGCGGAACTGAGATTGATTTCTCGGTTCCGCTTTTCTTTTATTCATCACCATTTAAAATCCAATTTTCATCATAACCAAATTCCATTGAAATGATTTTGGCAAGCATAGGTGATATAACTTTGTTTTGGTCTGTATCTTTTCGGCTGTTACCTGTGAGAATGTATATATAATTCTTTGTAACACCGATGCGACGAGCAAATTCAATTTTTGATATATTTTGCTCGTCAATTATTTTATTTAATCTATCGGAAAGTGTCATCCCTTATTTAATCCTCCTTCGCAGTAGATGCGAGAATGGCTTTTGCATATTCGATGAGTTGTTTTCGTGATGTAACGCCCAATTTGCTATATAAGTTTTTATTGTGGAACTTCAATGTATTTTCCATAATTGAAAGTTCTTGCAATACTTCTTTTGTAGATTTTCCTGCAAGATAACAATCATAAATAGAACGCTCTGTCGGCGTGAGCTTTGGTAGTTGCTCAACAATGAATTTGCAATGTTCAATAAATTCCTTTGAGTCTTTCTTTAATTCAGAACTTGCCGTTTGAGGTGCTGTTATAGTCTGTGCTTTTAAAGCTGCAATCAGTTTTTCCTGATTTTGAATCATAAGATATACACTGATTAAGAAAAGCTCCGTTATAATATATGAAATTGATAAAATTTCAAAATCAATTTTGACAAGTTGTTCAAGAAGCCATACAAGAATGTTTAC
>JAZSOT010000015.1:0-66134 GCA_045537065.1 Clostridia bacterium
TTTAAGAAATATTGTAAAATATGGAGATGAAGTGCTTCAAAAAAAGTGTCGCATAGTTGAGAAAATTGACGACAGAATTCTCACATTAATTAATGATATGCTGGACACTTTATATGAAGCTGACGGAGTTGGCCTTGCGGCACCACAGGTTGGTATATTAAAGAGAGTTGCTATAATAGATATAGGCGAGGGCCCGATTATCCTGATTAATCCTGAAATTATCTCATCGGAGGGAAGTCAAACAGGAGCAGAGGGTTGTCTTAGCTATCCGGGACAATACGGAGAAGTTGAAAGACCTATGAAGGTTACAGTGAGGGCTATGGATAAAGATGGAAAGGTCAGAGAAATTGAAGGTGAAGGTCTTCTTGCAAGAGCCTTTTGTCATGAAATTGACCATCTTGATGGTCATATGTTTATTGAAAAAGTCAGCGAATGGTATGACATGGAAAATGAAGAATAGTTTTAGGAGATAAATTATGAGAGTTTTATTTATGGGAACACCGGATTTTGCTGTGCCTTGCCTTGAAAGACTTATTAAGGATGGGCATGATGTTTGCGGTGTTGTTTCACAAAAGGATATGCCAAAAGGAAGAGGACATAAAATAGTTCCGACACCTGTGAAAGAGTGTGCTATTAAAAATAATATTGATGTTTTTCAGCCGGAAACATTAAAGGACGGTGCTTTTTTCAGTGAGCTTAAAAAACTTAATCCTGATGTGATAATTGTTGTTGCTTACGGCAGAATTTTGCCTGAATATATTCTCAACTATCCCAAATATGGATGCATAAATATTCATGCATCGCTGCTTCCTAAATATAGAGGTGCTGGCCCTATCCAATGGTGCCTTATCAATGGTGAAAAGGTTACGGGCGTTACTAGTATGTATATGGAAAAAGGGCTTGATACAGGGGATATGCTATTGAAAGAAGAGACGGAAATAAAGGAAAATGAAAATTGTGCCGAGCTATATGAAAGACTTCGGAATATGGGTGCAGATGTTTTATCGAAAACACTTGTTTTAGCTGAGAAAGGAGAACTATCTCCTGAAAAGCAAAACGAAGATGAATCTTGTTATGCTCCAATGATAACAAAAGAAACGGGCAAGATTGACTGGAATATGCCTGCAGAATCAATTATAAATTTAATCAGAGGAACTTATGTTTGGCCGGTTGCCCATACGCTTTATAAGGGTGAAAATTTAAAAATATATTCTGCTGTTATTGGTAATGAAAACACCAGTGATTTGCCTGGAAGTATTGTTAATATCGATAAGAAAAACATGGAAGTTAAATGCGGAGATAATAAAACGATTTTTCTCAAAGAGGTTCAGTTTCTTGGAAGTTCAAAGATGAGCATTGAAAGTTATTTGAATGGTCATAATATAGAAAAAGTAGTTTTGGGAGGATAATTATGTTTTTTGATGTTTATTATTTAATATTCGTTGTTCCTGCACTTATTCTTGCTTTTTATGCACAGACAAAAGTTAATACAACATTTAATAAATATAGCAAAGTATATTCTTCAAGAGGAATAACAGCATATGATGTTGCAAAAAAAATCCTTAATATTAATGGACTTAACAATATAAGCATAGAAAGAGTTTCAGGAAATCTTACAGATCATTTTGACCCGAAAGCAAATGTTATAAGATTATCAGATTCAACATATTCAAGCACATCGGTTGGGGCTATCGGTGTTGCAGCACATGAGGTTGGGCACGCAGTTCAGTATGCCGAAGGATATGCTCCTATTAAAATTAGAAACACAATAGTTCCTGTTGTTCAGTTTTCATCATATCTTGCATGGCCTCTTGCTCTTTTAGGTATTGTTCTAGGCAGTTCAAGACTTGCAAATTTTGGTGTTTTATTATTTTCTGTTGTTGTTGCATTTCAGATAATAACTCTTCCTGTTGAACTTAATGCAAGTTCAAGAGCAATAAAAACACTTGATGAAAGCTTTATTCTTGAAGGCAATGAACTTGTCGGTGCGAAAAAAGTTTTAAAAGCAGCGGCTCTTACTTATATTGCTGCAGCGGCGGTTGCGATCGGAAACTTACTCAGACTTCTTGCTCTTACAGGCAGAAGCAGAGATTAAAATTGAAAGGCGTTTTATATGAATATTAGAGAAGTGGCTCTTAAAATATTATATGAAGTTGATGTTAATAAAGCATATACCAATGCTCAGCTTGGCAAATTTCTTGCGTCAAGTGATATTGATTCAAGAGACAGAGCACTTCTTTTTGAGTTGGTTTCAGGCACGCTGAAAAATCGTATTAAAATTGATTATATTATATCTCAGTTTTCAAAGCTAAAGCTAAAAAAAATTTCTCCCTGGGTTATTAATATTTTAAGACTTGGAATTTATCAGATAATTTTTCTTGATAAAATTCCAAACTCTGCAGCTTGCAACGAAAGTACCAATCTTGCAAAGAGATATGCAAATAAAGGTAGTGTTGGTTTTGTAAATGGTGTTTTGAGAAATGTTTGCAGAGAAATTAATAATATTTCATTTCCAGATAAGGATAAAAATTTAATTGAGTATTATTCCATTGAATATTCGTTTCCTAAATGGATAGTAGAAAAGCTTATAAGTGATTTTGGGGAAGAAAGAGCTTCTTTGTTTATGAGAGAGAGCAATAAACCTCACGGCACATATGTTAGAGTTAATTCTTTGAAAACGGACTGTGAAAGTATTCTTAAAGTTTTTGCTGACTTAGGTTTTAAAGCATATGTGTCTAATTTTGCAAAAAATATAATATATGTTTTATCGGGTGTTGATTTGACAAATCTTGATGAATATAAAGAAGGTCTTTATTCTCTTCAGAATGCAAGTTCAAAAAGGGCAGTTGATATTTTAAATCCTCAAAAAGGGGATATTGTTTTTGATTTGTGTGCCGCACCCGGGGGCAAAAGCTGTGCTTGTGCTGAAATGATGGGAAATGAGGGTGAAATTTATTCCTTTGATATTCATCAGCATAAGCTTGAATTAATTAATAATTCTGCTAAGAGACTTGGTATAAATATTATAAAAACCGGTTTGGCAGATTCACAGGTGTTAAATGAATCTCTTTTTAATAAAGCAGATAAAATTATAGCCGATGTTCCTTGTTCAGGTATAGGAACAATACATAAAAAACCTGATATAAAGTGGACACGAAGCGAAGAAGATATAAAAAGCCTAAGAAAGATACAGCTGAATACTTTAGATTGTGCATCGAAATATGTAAAGTGTGGCGGAGAAATTTTGTATAGCACCTGCACAGTTTTTAAAGAAGAAAATTCGGAGAACATAAATAAATTTTTAAATAAAAATAAAAATTTTGAAAAGGTTTATGAAGAACAGATTTTAACAGGTGAAAAAGGGGAAACCGGATTTTATATATGTAAGATAAAAAAGGTTAGTGAGTAAATGGTTAATTTAAAGGATTTGACTTATGATGAAATAAAAAAGATGCTCAAGGAACTTTCCGAGCCTGAATACAGAGCAAAGCAAATTTTTTCCTGGCTTTATAAAGGGGTTAAAAGCTTTGATGAAATGACTGATATCTCAAAAAGTTTAAGGGAAAAGCTTTCCAAAGTTTCTTTTATATCTTCTATGGAAGTTGAAGAAAGATATATTTCCAAAATAGACGGAACAAGAAAATATCTTTTAAAACTTCAGGATGGAAATTTTATTGAATCAGTTTTAATGAAATACAGTCATGGTTATACGATTTGTGTTTCTTCTCAGGTTGGATGCAGAATGGGATGTAAATTCTGTGCATCTACCCTTAACGGCAAAGTCAGAAATCTTTCTGCAGGTGAAATAACAGACCAGATCTTAACTGTCGGGAAAGATGCGGGAGTTAATATATCAAATATTGTTATGATGGGAATTGGAGAACCGTTTGATAATTTTGATAACTTACTTATTTTTCTTGAAAACATAACATCTGATAAAGGTATTAATATAGGAATGAGACATATAACTATTTCAACTTGCGGTTTGGTTGATAAAATGAGACTTTTGGCTGATAAGAAACTACAGCTTACGTTATCGGTTTCTCTTCATGCATCGAGAAATAGTATCAGGAACGAGATAATGCCTGTTAATAAGATGTATCCGATAGAGGAAGTTATGGATGCATGCGATTATTATATCGAAAAAACAAACAGAAGAATTTCGTTTGAATATACGCTTATTAGTGGTGTTAATGATAACGAAAAAGAGGCAGAAGAATTGGCGAAATTACTGAAAGGTAAGCTTTGTCATGTAAATCTTATTCCTGTTAATCCGGTCAAGGAAACAGGATTTAAACGAACTGACAGAAAAAATGCTGAAAAATTTCAGCTTTACTTAGAAAAAAAAGGAATACCAACAACTATCAGGAGAGAAATGGGCAGTGATATAAATGCTGCCTGCGGACAGCTGAGAAACGAAAAGAGGGTGATAGAATGAAAATAATTGCATATGGTATATCGGATACCGGACTTGTCAGGGAAATCAATGAAGATAATTTTTTGATTTCAGGATTTAATCAAAATTCAAATGACGGTTTTGTTATTTTGGCTGATGGTATGGGCGGACATAATGCAGGAGAGGTTGCAAGCGGTACTGCAGTCAGTATCATTGGCGGAGAGCTTGAGAAAATATCAAATGATGCTGAAGCGGATAAAATAGTTTATGATATACTTGGTTCCGTAGATTATGCAAACAAAAAGATTTTTGATGAGGCTCAATCTGATTCTTCAAAAGTCGGAATGGGTTCAACGTTGATTATTGCATATGTAAGAGGTAAGAAAATGTTTGTTGCAAATATAGGTGACAGCAGAGTATATATTAAAAACAAACAAAGTATTACGCAAATGACAGTTGACCATTCAATTGTTCAGGAGCTTGTTGATAAAGGAAGTATTACCCCTGAAGAAGCTCTTGTACATCCTGATAAAAATATTATTACAAGAGCTCTGGGAACAGAGAGAATAGTTGATGCTGATATGTTTGAATATGAACTTAGAGTTGGCGATATTATTTTACTTTGCAGCGATGGTCTTTATGAAATGGTAAGAGATAATGTCATATCAGAGACTCTTAATAGTGTAGAAGATATTAAGGAGGCCACAAAGTGTCTTGTTAATTTAGCAAATGAGAACGGTGGCATTGATAATACAACGGTTGTTTTATTAAAGGTTACGGAATAGGGAGGGGTAGTAATGAATTTAACAGGAAAAGTTTTAGCAGACCGCTATGAAATACTGGAGGAAATTGGTGTTGGCGGAATGGCAGTTGTTTATAAGGCGAAATGTCTTGTTCTTAACAGATATGTTGCCATAAAAGTTCTCAGAGATGATTTAAAAGGGGACGAAGAATTTGTAAGAAGATTTAATGTTGAAGCACAGGCTGCAGCAAGTCTGACTCACCCTAATATTGTGTCTATTTTTGATGTAGGAGAAGCGGGCACTCTTCATTATATTGTTATGGAATATGTTGAGGGGCAAACTTTAAAGGAATATATAGATGAAAAACATGAACTTCCTTGGCGTGAAGCGGTTGATATTGCTATGCAGATTGCAAAAGGTCTTGAGATTGCTCATAAAAATTCTATTGTTCACAGAGATATAAAACCTCATAATATTATGATAACGAAAGATGGTAATATAAAAGTTACTGACTTTGGTATTGCAAGAGCAAATTCACAAAAAACAATGACTGTTGAAAAAACAGCAATAGGGTCAGTTCATTATATTTCTCCTGAACAAGCAAAAGGTGGCTTTATTGACCACAGGTCAGACATTTATTCCTTAGGTATCGTTCTTTATGAAATGCTTACAGGTAGAGTTCCGTTCGATGACGAAAATTCAGTTACGGTCGCAATTAAACAAATTCAGGAAAAACCTGTACCGCCTTGCGAATATAACATTAGTATTCCTATGCCTCTTGAACAGATAGTTCTAAAGGCTATTGCTAAGGAACCATCGGCAAGACAAAAGGATGCAGCTGAGTTCTATTCTGAACTTAATTCAATTTTAAACGACCCTGACAGAATATTGAATTACGAGACGGATGCTCTTGCAAGTGACGAAACTCAAATATATAACCCAGTTGATGTTTCAAAGGATGAAACTATAATTATTCCTAAGATTGACAGAGAAGAAATTAAGGAAGATGCAGAAATGGAAAAAAAGGTTCGTGAAAATCAGGTAAATGTTAAAATAGATAAAAATAAAGAACGCAAAGTAATTGTTTTTGCGGTTTTATCTGCTCTAGTTATGATATTTGCACTTCTTTTCGGTCTTGCTTCATTAATGGGGCTTACTGATGTTTTATTCAGTGGTGGCGGAAATGTTGAAGTGCCGAGAATTGTCGGAATGTCATATGATGAGGCTATAGAAACATATAAAGAGGCAGGATTTAGCATTATCAAGGTTAAAGAAGTTGATTCAGACAAGGATGAGGGTATTATTCTATCTCAGGATCCTGAAGATGGAAGAAAAATTAAGAAAAACGATGAAATGAAAATTAATGTTGAGGTTAGTGGCGGTTCTAAAGATATTGTGCTTGATAGTTATTTGAAGTACACCGATAAGCGTAATGTTGAGATAGAAATGAAGAGAATTGGACTTAATTGCGAGTTTATAGAAGAAGAAAGCGATGAAATTCCAAGCGGTGCTATTATAAGACAGTATCCAACATCAGGGTCTATTGTAAACAAAGGTGATTTAATCACGTTTTATGTAAGCACCGGTCCTAAAAAAGAAGATGAAAGCACAGAAAATACAACTGAAAACAAGCCGGGAAATACAAATAATGATACACAAACTCAAACTAATAATCAAGGAACCACAAGCAAGCCTGCAGACAAAAAAAGCACAATGCTTACAGTTTACGGACCTAAAGATAAAAGTGAGGCACATGTTCAGGTTAAGGTCAACGGAAAAGTTGCTTATGAAAAGAATATAAAAAATGGACAAAGCGAAGTTGTTAGGCTTGAAAGTCCTATGAGTACTGTTGATGTTGAAATTCTGTATGACGGAGTTTCAATGCAGAAGAAAACTATAAACCTTAAATAAGGCAAACGGAGGTCTTTTGTTTGATAAGTGAATTAAAAGGGACGGTTTTAAAGGGAATTGGCGGATTTTACTATGTTTCAACCGAAGATGGTGTATATGAATGCAGAGCAAGAGGCTTATTCAGAAAACAGAATATAACGCCTCTTGTGGGGGATTCTGTTATTCTCCGTTCTGTTGATGAAAATAATAAAACAGCTATGCTTTTTGAAATTGAGCCAAGAAAAAACTGTCTTAAAAGACCTGCTGTTTCAAATGTTGACTCACTTGTTGCAGTTATTTCTGTCGAAAATCCGAAACCAAATTTATTTCTTTTAGATAAGGTTATTGCTTCTGCTGAAAGGGCATTTGTAGATATAATAATATGTATAAATAAAATGGACTTATCTGATAATTCCGAGTATTGTGATATTTACGAAAAGGCAGGTTTTGATGTTGTAACCTTTAGTGCCCTGAATGGTGAGAATGTTGAAAAACTTAAAGAAAAACTTAAAAATAAAATTAATGTTTTTGCAGGTAATTCCGGTGTTGGTAAATCTAGTATAATTAATTGCCTTCTTGGCGATAATGTCTTTGAAACAGGAGAAATAAGTAAAAAAGCAGAAAGAGGAAGACATACAACCAGACATTCTGAATTAAGGGAGCTTCCGTTCGGAGGATATATTATTGATACACCGGGTTTTGGAACTATTGAACTTGATGAAAGTAATCCAAAGGAACTTTCTGACTGCTTTAGAGAATTTGAAAGTTTTAAGCCTGATTGTAAATATTTGGATTGCAGTCACAGATGTGAAGATGGGTGTGCGGTTATAGAAGCTGTAAATTTCGGCAAAATAAGTAAAAGTCGTTATGAGAGTTATTGTACCATTTGTGATGAAATTTTAAATAGCAAAAAAAGAGAATAAAACGGAGGATGATAAAATGCTTAATAAGAGTGGATTAATGATTGCGCCGTCTCTTCTTGCAGCTGACCAGATGAGACTTGGTGATGAAATAAAAAAAATAAAAGATGCAGGGGCAGATCTTCTTCATATAGATGTTATGGATGGTCATTTTGTTCCTAATCTGGCTTTTTCTCCTGATGTAGTCAAGGCTATAAGAAAAAGCTCGGATATATTTCTAGATGTTCATCTTATGATTTCAGAACCGTTAAAGTATATTGAAGTATTTAAGGAAGCTGGTGCTGATTTAATTACTGTTCACAGCGAAGTTGTGGATGATCTTGAAATGGTTTCCGAAAAAATACACGGTCTTGGCATTATGGCAGGTGTTTGTGTTAAACCAAAGACAGATATTGAACCTGTTTTACCATATATTAAGAATTTTGATTTGCTTCTTATTATGACTGTTGAACCGGGTTTTGGCGGACAGTCGTATATGACTGAAATGAATGAAAAAATCAGAAAAGCAAGAAAATTTATTGATGATAACGGTCTTAGTGTACATATTCAGGTTGACGGCGGTGTAAAGCCGGAGAATGCAGCTATGCCGTATGAGGCAGGCGCAAATATTCTTGTTGCAGGATCTGCTGTATTTAATGCACAAAGTCCTGAAGAGGCAGTTAAAAATTTAAAGAGTATTGAAATATAAGGATGTATAATAATGAAATGCTATATATTTTGTTCTTCATCTGATTGTGATGCGGAGTTTATAAGAAAAATGGATTTTTCGGATAGCTTTGTCATTTGTGCTGACGGAGGATTGAATTTAGCTGAAAAAAATGGAGTTAAAATAGATTTGTGGGTTGGTGATAGAGATAGCTCATCATGTGATAGCTTAAATGTTGAAAAGATAATTTATCCCTCACAAAAAGATTTAACCGACACACATATTGCTGTTAATGAAGCACTAAAAAGAGGATATAGGGATATTTTTCTCGTTGGGGCAACGGGCGGACGGTTAGACCACGAATTTGCAAACTATTGCTTACTTAAATATATTTTGGAAAAAGGTGGTTTTGGTACAATTTTAAATCCGCAGAATTATGTTTTTATGACAGATAAGGATATAAAAATAAGCCCGAATGAAATGAAGTATGTATCTTTTTTTCCTTTTGGGGGAAATGTTACTGATTTTTCAGTTTATGGTGCTAAGTATTCTATTGATAGCCATACTTTAACTGATAATTCAACTTACACTGTCAGTAATGAGTTTATAAGTAACAAGGATATTTCTGTTAGTTTTGGAAAAGGATATCTTCTTGTTATGTGTTCCAAGGATAAATAAAATTCGGAGATGTGTTTTTATGAAAAAAATGCTTTTTGTATTTAACCCTCATTCGGGAAAAGGGCAGATAAAAAATAAGCTTCTTGATATTCTTCTTTTATTTGTAAAGAAAGGATACAAGGTAGAAGTGCATCCCACCCAGAGAAAAGGGGATGCCATGGAGATTACTAAAAGTAGTGCAAAGCAATATGATAGAATAGTGATTTCTGGCGGAGACGGAACTTTGAATGAGGTCGTTAACGGCTTATCATTAATTGAAAAAGAGAAAAGACCTGCAGTGGGGTATATACCGGCGGGGACAACAAATGATTTTGCTTCAAATCTTAAAATTCCTAAAAATATGATAAGGGCAGCAGAACTTGCAGTAGAAGAAAATGTTTTTAACTGTGATATAGGTTTGTTTGGAGACAAAAGGTTTTTATATGTTGCAGCGTTTGGTGTTTTGACTGATGTTGCATACAGCACTCCTCAAATGAACAAAAATTATTTCGGACAGCTTGCTTATATTCTTGAGGGTATGAAAAAACTTCCGAATTTGAAATCTTATGATATCGAAGTTATAACGGATGATAATAAGTATTCAGGAAAATTTATATTTGGTATGGCTTCAAACACGAACTATGTTGCTGGTATTAAAACCCGAACTGGCTTGAGGGCAGATTTAAATGACGGTTTATTTGAAGTTTTTCTAATTAAGTCTCCCAAAAACATAATGGAATTTCAACTTGCAATTTCTGATTTGATTTCTCAAAATTTTTCTTCTGAAAGATTTTTGATATTCAGGACAAAAAAAGCAAGATTTAAATTCAGTGAAGAGGTTCCATGGACCTTAGATGGTGAATTTGGCGGTAATATAGAGGATGTTGAAATATCCCTTGAAGAAAAGGGAATAAAATTTCTTTCAGGCTTTACTGAAAAAGGTAAATAATATAAAAAGCTCACACAAACAGTGTGGGCTTTCTTAGTTTTTAAAACTAAACAAATTATATTTATTAATATAGATTATATTGGCATTATTACTGAAAATTGGGACATAATTATTTAAATTAGTAAATAAATGTTGAAAAACTTGAAAAAATATTGTATAATAAATTTGACTTGGATATTTTTAGTATAAGTGTGAAAGGAGATTGCGATTTGCTTCGTTTACAAAAATATCTTGCTGATTGCGGGGTTGCATCAAGAAGAGCTTCAGAAGAACTTATTAAATCAGGACGAGTTGCCGTAAATGGTGAGATTGTCAGAGAAATGGGTGTTATAATCGACGAAACTGTTGATGAAATAATGTTTGATGGACAAGTTGTGACTCCTGTCAATAAAAAAATATATGTTATGCTTAACAAACCAGTTGGTTATGTAACGACCGTTTCTGATGAAAAGGGTAGGCCGACTGTTCTTGATTTAGTCAGCGACATACAGGACAGACTTTTTCCTGTTGGAAGACTTGACTATGACACGGAAGGTCTTTTGCTTCTTACAAATGATGGCGATATGACTTACAAGATAACTCATCCTAAAAATGATATTTCAAAAACCTATGTTGCTGAGGTAGGCGGAAATATATCTATGGATACAATTATTAGATTGCGTTCAGGGGTTGTGATTGACGGTTATAAAACAAAACCGGCAGAAGTTGAGGTTGTCGGGGCCACTCAATATGGAACAAAAATTGAAATAACAATAAAAGAGGGCAAAAACAGACAAATAAGAAAAATGTTTGAAGTATTAGGTTGTACTGTTAAACGTCTTAAAAGAATTAAAGAGGCAGGGCTTGTTCTTGGACATTTGCCTGTCGGAAAATGGAGAAAGCTTTCAGAATCTGAAGTTAATATGTTAAAGAAAATCGGTTTGGAGAGCAAAAAGAAAAATTGGTCTTATAAGCAAAATAAGAATAAATCTAAAAATAGATAGAGGAGGTTCGCTATGAGTAAAATAGACGAATTACAGCAAAAACGCTCTGAAGTTGAAGTGGGCGGAGGAAGCGAAATGGTTAAAAAACAGCATGACTTAGGCAAAAAAACAGCGAGGGAACGCTTAAATAGTCTTTTTGATGAAGGAAGCTTCATTGAAATAGATGCCTTTGTTAAGAGTGAAGCTTTGCAGGAAGAAGAAAAAACTTCTGTTGCTGAGAGTGTTGTTTCAGGTTATGGAACAGTATGCGGAAGACTTGTTTACGCATATGCACAGGACTATACTGTTTCAAAAGGTGCTCTTTCTAAAAGACATATAGATAAAATATGCAAAGTTATGGATATGGCACTTAAAATGGGAGCTCCTATTGTTTCAATTCTTGATTCTCAAGGTGCTAGGATTGAGAGTGGACTTGAAGTTCTTTCTGCAATTGGTGAAATGCTCAAGAAGGCGACAATGCTTTCAGGGGTTGTTCCTCAGGTTTCTATGGTCCTAGGTGCTTGTGCCGGCGGGGCAGCATTTCTTCCGGTTATCGGGGATTTTGTTGTTATGGAACAGAAGAATGGTCTTATGTTTTTGAATGGACCTTCAATTATGGGTGGAAACACTGAATCTGTTAATGAAATAGGGGGAGCAGATTCCTGCTTTGTTAAAAATGGATGTGCTTCAATCAGTTGTGCAGACGAAGATGAATGTTTTGCAAAAGTTAAGGAATTTTTGGATTTGCTCCCATCAAATAATATTGAATCAGCTCCTTATTATATTGAAGATGATATAAACAGGATTTCAGAAACTTTAAATGCTATTTCAGAAAGTGTTGATTTGTCAGATGTTAAGGCTGTTATTGCAGAAATTGCGGATAAGAATTATTATTTAGAACTTAATTCTGCATATGCACAAAATATTGTTACAGCACTTATCAGATTAAACGGTATTACAGTTGGTGTTATTTCAAATCAGGCAAAGGCTATGGATGGTATGCTTGATATTAAGGCAACTAAAAAAGGTGCAGCTTTTATAAGAATGTGCGATAGTTTCAACATTCCAATTCTTTCTATCACAAATACAGTTGGTTTTATGCCGTCTGTTGAAGAAGAACTGGGTGGAATTTTAAGAGGCGGAGCAGGACTATTATTTGCGTTTGCAGAAGCTACTGTTCCTAAAGTTAATTTGATAATCGGCAAAGCTTATGGCAGTGCATATCTTGCTATGAATAGTAAGCATATAGGTGCAGATATTGTTTTTGCTTGGCCGGGAAGTGAAATTTCTGTTATGAGTGCAGAAAGTGCTGCAAATATTCTTTTTGACAAAGAAATTGCAGAATCAAATGACCCTATAAATGACAGAACTGCATTGATTGAAAAATATGCAAAAGAAAATGCAAGTCCTTATGTTGCAGCGTCAATGGGTTATGTTGACAATGTGTTTGAACCTTCTGCAACAAGACAGCATCTTATCAGTGCATTTGAAATGCTTATGAGTAAAAGAGAAGTTTTACCTGCTAAAAAACATGGTAATATGCCTTTATAAGAGGAGGATTAAACTATGAGTCTTAATGAAGCTATCAGCGAAGGGTTATTGGTTACAGGTGTTGGATTATTAATTGTTTTTTCAGTTTTGATTATATTGATGCTTGCTCTTATGGCTATGAAGGCTTTGTTTTATAAAGAACCTGAAAAAGCTGTAAAAGAAGAAATTAAATCAAATAATATACCTGTCAATGTTCAGCCTGCAGCTGCAGAAAGTAATATAGCTAAAACGGATGATAAAGAACTTATTGCTGTTATTACTGCAGCAATAGCCGCAAGTCTTAATACATCTGTTTCTAATTTAAAAATTAAATCTTTAAAAAGAATTGGAAACAATTCTCCGGCATGGAATAAAGCCGGTGTTAACGAAATGATTAATTCCAGATTATAATTTAAACTTTTGAGGAGGAATATAAAATGAGAAAATTTTTAATTAATGTTAATGGAAATTCATATGAAGTTGAAGTTGAAGAAATTGGCGGAGGTGTTGCTTCTGCACCCGCACCAGCGCCTGTAGCTGCAGCTCCAGTTCAGACACCGGTTGCTGCCCCTGCGGCTGCTCCGGCACTAGCTGCTGTTGCTGCTCCGGCTCCTGCAGGTGCAAATGTAGTTTCTGCTCCAATGCCCGGAAACATTGTTTCTGTTAAAGTTAATGTTGGAGATATGGTTAAGCAGGGTGATGTTCTTTGTGTTCTTGAAGCAATGAAGATGGAAAATGAAATTATGGCTCCTGCAGACGGCAAAGTTGTAGCTGTTAATGCAATACAGGGGGCAACTGTAAACACCGGTGATGCTCTCGTTTCATTGGGCTAATTAGAAATGTCTTTTAAGTTAAATGAAGGAGTGATATTGTGTTAGAAGCCATTAAAAGTTTTATTGATACAACAGGTATCGCTGCTATGATAAATTCAATGGTGGAATCATTCCAGAGCGGGGGAAGTTTCCTTCAAATTATTGGAACACCGCTTATGATTATTATAGCGTGCATACTTTTATACCTTGCTATTGTAAAAAAATATGAGCCGCTTTTGCTGCTACCTATAGCATTTGGTATGTTACTTACTAATCTGCCAATGTTCAAGGAATCATCTGCAATTATGATGCATACAGAATTTTTTACTAATCCTGAATATATGGTAGATGGAAAATATATTGACATTCAATATGTTTTAAGTCATGGCGGACTTCTCGACTTGTTATACCTTGGTGTTAAACTTGGTATTTATCCGCCGCTTATTTTCCTTGGAATAGGAACAATGACGGACTTTGGACCATTAATTGCAAATCCGAAAAGTATTTTACTAGGTGCTGCAGCACAGTTTGGTGTGTTCTTCACATTCCTTGGCGCTTTAGTAATAGGTGCTTTAGTTCCAGGTATTAACTTTGGTGTCAACGAGGCAGCGTCTATTGGTATTATTGGTGGTGCTGACGGACCCACAGCTATATATGTTACCAAAACATTAGCTCCTCAGCTTTTGCCTGCAATTGCTGTTGCGGCATATTCGTATATGGCGCTTATTCCTGTTATTCAGCCACCAATTATGAAGCTTATGACCACAAAGAAAGAAAGAATGATTGTTATGGAACAGTTAAGGGAAGTCAGCAGAACTGAAAGAATAGTTTTCCCGATTATTGTTACGATAGTTGTTGCGCTTATTGTTCCTGATGCAGTTTCTTTGGTTGGTATGCTTATGCTTGGAAATCTTGCTAAAGAATGTGGAGTTGTTGACAGACTTTCAAAAACTGCTCAAAATGAGCTTATGAATATTATAACAATTTTCCTTGGAATAACAGTTGGTGCAACTGCAACTGCTGAAACCTTCCTGACTGCTGAAACTCTTGGTATAGTTGCTCTAGGACTTATTGCTTTTTGTTTCAGTACATTTGGTGGTTTATTACTTGGGAAAATTATGTGTAAGCTAACAGGTGGAAAAGTTAATCCGCTAATTGGTTCTGCAGGTGTTTCAGCCGTTCCAATGGCAGCCCGTGTTTCTCAGATGGTTGGGCAGAAGGAAAATCCTTCAAACTTCCTTTTGATGCATGCTATGGGACCAAATGTTGCTGGCGTTATCGGTTCTGCAGTTGCTGCAGGCGTTTTCCTTTCGATGTTTGCTAAATAATAGAATTTACGGAGGTAATTATAAATGGCTAAAGTTGGTATTACAGAAACTATATTGCGTGATGCACACCAGTCTCTTGTTGCAACACGTATGACTACCGAAGAAATGCTTCCTGCCCTGTCAGCACTGGATAAGGTTGGGTATCATTCATTAGAAGCATGGGGCGGTGCTACCTTTGATTCTTGTCTAAGATTTTTGAATGAGGATCCATGGGAAAGATTAAGAAAAATTAAGGATGCTACACCGAATACAAAACTCCAGATGCTATTCAGGGGTCAGAATGTATTAGGGTACAGACATTATGCAGATGATGTTGTTGAATATTTTGTTCAAAAGTCAATAGCAAACGGAATTGATATAATAAGAATATTCGATGCGCTTAATGATGTTCGTAATCTCCAGACAGCAATTAATGCAACAAAGAAAGAAGGAGGTCATGTTCAGGCAGCTATTTCTTATACTATCAGTCCTGTTCACGATATTCCGTTTTTTGTTAAGCTTGCTAAGGAATATGAAAACTGCGGTGCAGATTCAATTTGTATTAAAGATATGGCAGGTCTTCTCACACCTTATGTTGCATATGATCTTGTTAAACAGCTTAAGGAAGAACTTAAGGTTCCTGTTCAGCTCCACACTCACTATACAAGTGGTGTTGCTTCTATGACTTATTTAAAAGCTGTTGAAGCAGGTGTTGATGTTGTTGACTGTGCTCTTTCACCACTTGCGCTTGGAACTTCTCAGCCTGCAACAGAGCCTTTTGTTGCAACATTACAAAATACAGAGTATGATACAGGTTTAAATCTTGATGCACTCACAGATGCATCTGAATTCTTTAAACCATTGAGGGATGAATATCTTGCATCAGGCTTAATGGATACAAAGGTGTTAGGCGTTGATATTAATACACTTAAATATCAGGTTCCTGGCGGAATGCTTTCAAACCTTGTTTCTCAGCTTAAACAGCAGGGAAAAGAAGATAAGCTTGAAGAAGTTCTAAAGGAAGTTCCAAGAGTTCGTGAAGATTTAGGTTATCCGCCGCTTGTTACACCTACAAGCCAGATTGTTGGAACTCAGGCTGTGCTTAATGTTATCACAGGTGAGAGATATAAGATGGTTACTAAGGAAACAAAGGGTATTGTTCGCGGTGAATACGGCAGAACTCCAGTTGAAATTTCCGATGAATTCAGAAAGAAAATTATTGGTGATGAAAAGCCGATAACCAAGCGTCCTGCTGATTTAATTAAGCCTGAGCTTGATGACTTGAGAAAGAAAGCAGCTCAGTATATTGAACAGGATGAAGATGTTTTATCTTATGCATTGTTTGAACAGGTTGCAGTTAAATTTTTTGAAAAGAGACGTGCTGCAAAATATAAGGTAGATTCAGATATGGTGGATATGGATGAAAAAATCCACTATGTGAATTAGTATTACTTTAAGTCGGGTGATTTGTGTCGCCCGACTTTTGCAAATTTTGCTTATATAAGGTGATGTTATGAACTCTAAGCTTAAAGTTATAGTTGTTGGTGGAGGAGCATCAGGGATGTTTGCTGCTGGGAATGCTGCAAAGAGAGGCTTTGATGTTACACTTATAGAAAAAAATGAAATATTAGGAAAAAAGCTTTTAATAACAGGAAAAGGCAGATGCAATTTGACCAACGCTTGTGATACTGTTGAAGAATTAATTGAGAATGTTACTAAAAATGCTTCGTTTTTGTATAGTGCATTTTATTCTTTTACTAATTTTGATACAATGAATTTTTTTGAGAAACTTGGAGTGAGACTTAAAATAGAAAGAGGGAAAAGGGTTTTTCCCGAGTCTGACAAAAGCCATACAATTGTTGATGCTTTAAAAGATTATATGAAAAAAAATGGAGTTAAAATTATTTATGATACCGTTGATGAAATTTTAACTGAGAATGGAAAAATAAGCGGTGCACGTACGGAAAATAACGGAATAATTTTATGTGATAAATTGATACTTGCAACAGGAGGACTTTCTTATCAGAAAACCGGCTCAACAGGGGATGGAATATGGTGGGCAGAAGATTTAGGACATACAATATCGGAACCGATTGCATCTTTAGTTCCTCTTAAAACTGTTGAGAATTGGCCTACAGAATTACAAGGGTTGACACTTAAGAATGTTGCTGTTAAGTTTTTAGACGAGAAAGGTAAAAGGATATACGAAGATTTTGGTGAAATGATGTTTGCTCATTTTGGTATAACGGGTCCCGTTATTTTAAGTGCTTCTGCTCATTTAAGACCAATGAAAAAACAAAAATATAGTTTATATATTGATTTAAAGCCTGCACTTGATGAAAAACAGTTGGATGCAAGATTACTTAGAGATTTTAATGACAGTTTAAATAAGAGTATATATAATTGTATGAAGAATATTTTGCCGGCTCGAATGATAGAAATTTTTCTAAATATATGTAATATTAATGGAGATAAAAAAGTTAATCTTATTACAAAAGAAGAAAGAAGAAAAATTTTGGATTGTCTGAAAGGTTTAAAGATAACTATTGAAGACTATTGTCCTATAGAACAAGCTATTATCACATCAGGCGGTGTGTCGGTTAAGGAAATTAATCCATCTACTATGGAGTCTAAAATTGTAGAAGGTTTGTATTTTACCGGAGAGATTATTGATGTTGATGCTTACACAGGCGGTTTTAATCTTCAGATTGCATTTTCAACAGCTTATCTTGCGGCAGAATCGCTTTAATAAAAAGGAGATGATTTATTTGGAAAAAGAATTACATAAATCCTATGTCTCATCTATAAATATTCCTGATGACAGCGAACATTTTTTTGACAGAGATGAAGCTTTTCATGAACATATGCTTGCATATCATTGTGCAATAAGAGAGGTTTCAACAAAGTTTCAGGTGCTTAATGACGAATTAAGTGTAAGAAATAACAGAAATCCTATTGAGACTATAAAGACCAGAATTAAATCACCTAAAAGTATAGCTAAAAAACTCAAGAAAAGAAATTATGAAGTTTCTCTTGAGTCAATGGAGAAAAACTTAAGTGATGTTGCGGGTGTCAGAATTATATGTTCGTTTATAGATGATATATATTTTATTGCAAAGCTTTTTGCAGGACAGGATGATGTTAGAGTTATTGAAATAAAGGATTATATTAAAAATCCAAAACCTAACGGCTACAGAAGCTATCATATGATTGTTGAAATTCCTGTTTTCTTTTCAAATGAAAAGAGATATGTGAGGGTTGAAGTTCAAATCAGGACAATTGCTATGGATTTTTGGGCTAGTCTTGAACATCAGGTTAGATATAAAAAGGATATTGAAAACCCTGAAAGTATTGAAAAACAGCTTAAGGAATGTGCAGATGTCATTAATGCATCCGATTATAAAATGATGGATATTGCAAAGCAAATTAATATTTTATAAAATTTTTTAATTTTTTTGCAACCTTTTGTATAGTTAAAAAGTGTTAGCTATGAAAAACAAAAAATTACTCAAAAGAAAGGTAAGAGAATTTATGAAAAAGTTAATTAGTATTTTAATTTGTTTAGCAATGGTATTGGGAATGTTTTCTGTTTCTGCAGATGTTTTGTCTCCTGATGAAGTTAAATTTATGCAGGCAAACGGCTACCTTAAAGGCAGAGGAAATGGATTAGAGCTTGAAAGCCTGGTTACAAGAGCGGAAGCGTTAACACTTCTTTTAAGAACATGTGATGAAGAAGATGATGCATTAAATAACGGTGCAGATATTTCTGAAGTTGATTATGAAACTGTGTCAGGTTCATTTGTGAGAACTGAAGAAAATGGTATTGTTATTAAAGATGGGGAACAGGAACTTCTTATAACAACAGAAAATGCTGTTTTCAGAGGCGAAGATATAAGCGAACTTAAAGAAGGAAGTATTGTTTCTGCTGTTGTTTCCAAAATCAGAACAAGAAGTATTCCTGCTATGACAAATGCATATCTTGTTGTCGCATCAGATACTGTTTTTGTAAACTGTATTGAAGTTGAAAAGGTTGAAATGGAAGACGGTGTAATCAATTTATATAGTAAAGACGGAGAATTTATAGTTGTTGCTGACGAAAAAACACCTGTTTCACCATTTGCAACAAGAAATATTATGTCAATTCAGGATGTAAGTGAAAATGATAAGCTATTTGTACTTTCAGAGGTTATGACAATGAGTCTTCCAGCGCGTATTAATCCTGTAGAAGTTATAGTTTATCAGAATGAATTTATAGTAGATGTTGAAGATAATGAAGAAATTGAAGAAGTAACAGAAGATATGTTTGATGCAGAGTCTATTGTTGGTGAATTTGTAAGTGTTGAAGAAGACGGAATTGTTATAAGAACAGAAAGCGGTCTTGTTAAGATAGATACAGCAGATGCCATTTTAGAGGGAACTTCTGTAGATGAAGCAAAAGAAGGTAATTTGGTTTCTGCAGTTGTTTCAAAGAAACAAACAAGAAGTATCCCTGCAATTGCAAAGGGGTATGCGGTTGTTATCTCTGAAATTACCTCAGTTAAGTATATTGAGGTATCAAAAGTTGAAGTAGAAGACGGAGTTTATAAAATATTCAGTAATGATGGCGAATTTATAGCTGTTGCAGATGAAAACACAGTTATTTCACCATATAAAACAAAGAATATTATTGCTGTTTCAGATATTTCTGAGGGAGATAAAGTATTTGTTTTAAGTGATGTTTCAACAATGAGTATTCCGGCTCAGCTTATGGCAAATAAGATAGTAGTTTTTGAAGATGAAGCTGAAACTTCAGAGGCGGTAGCCAGAGCAATTGATGTAAAACCATTTGCAAGAGAGGACAAGCACTTTAAAGACGCAGAGGGTCATTGGGCAGAAAAAATAATTAAATATTCTTATAAAAAAGGATATGTTGATGGAGAAAGTGAAGATACCTTTAACCCCGAGGGAAAAGTAAAAGGCAGAGAGCTTGTTAAAATGATGCTTTCAAAGGTTGGAAAAGAAGATATAACAATTGAAAATGCTTTTGAAATTGCTAAAGAGTTCGGACTTATTGCAGATGACGTTTTAGAAAATGTTGTTGAAAAAAATGCTGAGCTTAAAAGAGATGAAGTTGCAAAACTTTGCTACAATTTAATTAAAATAATTAATCCTGAAAAAATTACAGATTAATTGATAAAAAAGCTTGACAAAACAAAATAAGTAGTGTAGAATAATAATGTAAAGTGTTTTTGCTTTACATTATTATTTTTTCGGGAGATAATATATGGAAAAGAATGTAGAAATTACTTTGCTTTATGATATATATGGAAATATGCTGACCGAAAAACAAGCAGAAGCAATTGAACTTTATTATAATGATGATTTATCCCTTGCAGAAATTGCGGATATTGCAGGAATTAGCAGACAAGGTGTCAGGGATAATATAAAAAGAGCAGAAAATGTTTTATATGATGTTGAAGAAAAGCTTGGTATTGCAAACAGGTTTTTGAAAATTAAAAAGAAACTTTCTGAAATAGATAATATTATTATTGACATAGAAAAGTCACCTGATATTAAATTTTTATCTGACGATATTAAGCGTAAGATAAATAATATACTCGGTATTATTAGTGAAATAAATCTTGAAAATTCTTAAAAGGAGCTGATTTTATGGCTTTTGAAAGCTTATCAACAAAACTTCAAAGTGCGTTTAAAAAGCTACGCAGTAAGGGTAAAATCAGTGAAAGCGATTTAAAAGATGCAATGCGAGAGGTTAAGCTTGCACTTTTGGAAGCGGATGTTAATTTCAAAGTTGTTAAGGATTTTATTAAAACTATAACAGAACGTGCTGTAGGCAGTGAGGTTATGGAGTCTTTAACTCCTGCGCAACAGATTATAAAAATCGTTAACGAAGAACTTATTAATCTTATGGGAGCAGTTGCTGAGAAGATAAATATTTCTTCAAAACCGCCTACTGTTATTATGATGGTTGGTCTTCAGGGGGCAGGTAAAACAACGACCGCCGCAAAGCTTGGAGGAAATTTAAAAAAACAAGGTAAAAGACCACTTCTTTGTGCGTGCGATGTCTATAGACCTGCGGCTATCAAGCAGCTTGAAGTTGTTGCATCCCAATTAGAACTCCCTGTCTTTAAAATAGAGGAATCAAAAGACCCTTTGAAAATTGCAAAGGAAGCTTATGAACATGCGAAGCTCCACTCAAATGATATTTTGATTATAGATACGGCAGGAAGACTTCACGTTGATGATGAATTAATGGAAGAACTTGAGAGTATAAAAGAAAATATTCCGCTTGCAGAAATTCTACTTGTTGTTGATGCAATGACAGGTCAGGATGCTGTTAATGTCGCTGAAGCTTTTAATCAAAGACTTGATATAACAGGTGTTGTTTTAACAAAGCTTGATGGTGATACAAGAGGTGGTGCTGCGCTTTCTGTCAGGGCCGTAACCGGTAAACCAATTAAGTTTTGTGGTATGGGTGAAAAACTTAACGACCTTGAGGTGTTCCATCCTGAACGAATGGCATCCAGAATTCTTGGTATGGGTGATATGCTTAGTCTTATTGAAAAGGCTGAACAGGCATTTGATGAAAAAAAGGCAATGGAACTTCAGGAAAAAATGCGTTCCCAGACTTTCACCTATAGTGATTTTCTTGACCAGATGCAGCAGATAAAGAAAATGGGTCCGTTAAATCAGCTTATGGGAATGATTCCGGGAATGGATACAAAGGCTCTTGAAAATGCTGATATTGACGAAAGAAAGCTATCTCATATTGAGGCGATTATTCAGTCTATGACAAAAAATGAAAGAGAAAATCAGGTTAAGCTTATTCCAAAGCGAAGGGAAAGAATTGCAAAGGGAAGTGGAACCACGATTGCAGAAGTTAATGCATTGGTTAAGCAGTTTGAACAGATGCAGAAAATGATGAAACAACTAAGTGGCGGCAAAATGGCAAAGCAGCTTGGCAAAATGAAAAAAATGGGAAGAATGGGCGGTTTTCCGTTCAGATAAATAAAAAAATAATTAAATAATATATATTTGGAGGTAATTATTATGGCAGTAAAAATTCGTTTAAGAAGAATGGGAGCAAAGAAAGCACCTTTTTATCGTGTGGTTGTTGCAGATTCAAGATATCCTCGCGATGGCAGATTCATTGAAGAGGTTGGAACATACAATCCTTTAACAGAACCTGCTGCATTCAACGTTGATGCTGAAAAAGTTCAGAAATGGATTTCTAATGGTGCTCAGCCAACAGATACTGTTAAACGTTTACTTAAAAATAAAGGTATTATCTAATTTTTGAGTGAATCAGAGGCGAGTATTATGAAAGAACTTTTAGAATTTATTGCTAAGGCTATGGTATCTGATCCTGATGCTGTTGTTGTTAAAGAAACTGTAAATGAAAATTCAGTTACTTTAGAGCTTCACGTTGGTGAGAATGATATGGGCAAAGTTATTGGAAAACAGGGACGAATTGCAAAAGCAATTAGAACTGTTGTTAAAGCAGCCGCAAATCACGAAAATAAACGTGTTACGGTTGAAATAGTGTAGTTTTACCATTTAAGAAGTGGGGACTGCTTTAGCAGTCCTCATTTGTGCTACACTAAAGATATGTATATAAATCGAGGTATAATTATGCAGGATTCTTTATTGGAAATTGGAAAAATAACAAATACGCACGCATTGAAAGGTGAAATGAAAATTATGCCTTGGTGCGATGATCCTGAAATTTTTAATGAACTGGATTATTTGTTAATTAATGATAAGGAATATGAAATTGAAAGATCAAGAATTCATAAGGGAATGGTAATCGTTAAGCTTTTTGATGTTGACAGTATAAACGATGCCGAACTTTTAAGAAATTCTGTTGTTTATGTTGAAAGAAATCAACTTGGAGAATTGCCTCCGGGTGTTTACTATATAAAAGATTTGCTTGGCTCAAGTGTTGAAACTGAAGATGGTAAGTTTTTAGGTGTAATAGATGATGTTATTAAAACAGGGAGTAATGATGTTTATCAGCTTAATAAAACAAAAAGCGGAAAACCAATCCTTATTCCTGTTCTTCCTGAAACTATTATAAATGTTGATGTTTCTAATAAACTTGTTAAGGTTAAGCTCCTAAAAGGTTTGGTTGATGAAAATGAGATTTGATGTTTTAACTCTTTTTCCTGAAATGATTTCTAATGTTTTACGTGAGAGTGTTATCGGGCGAGCAATTGAAAAAGGTATAATAGAGCTTAATTGTGTTCAGATAAGAGATTTTGCATTTAATAAACATAGACAGGTTGACGATTATCCATATGGCGGTGGCATGGGAATGGTTATGCAGGCAGAACCGATTTTCAGGGCATACGAGTCTGTTACAAAAGATTTGAACTATAAGCCATATACGGTTTATATGTCACCTCAGGGAAGAGTATTCAGGCAATCTGTTGCAAAAAAACTTTCTAAGCTTAAACATATCGTTATTCTGTGCGGACATTATGAGGGTGTTGATCAGAGAGTGCTTGACAAAATTGTTGATGCAGAAATTTCCATTGGAGATTTTGTTTTGACAGGCGGAGAAATTGCGGCAACTGCCGTTATTGATGCAACATCAAGAATGATTGAAGGTGTTCTTAAGGAAGAGGACTCGTATTCCGATGAATCTCATTATAATGGGCTTTTGGAATACCCCCAATACACAAGACCGGCTATTTGGGACGGAAGAGAAGTTCCTGAAACTTTGCTTTCGGGAAATCATAAACTTATTTCCGAATGGAAAAGAGAAAAAGCTATTGAAACTACATTCAGAAAAAGAAGAGGAATGTTATCAAAAATCAAATTATCAGACAAAGAGAAAGCATTTGTTAATGAATTGAAAACAAAATAAATTTTTATTGTTTTTTGTCTTTTATTATGATATAATTTTTTTATAAATATTTATAAGAGGAGGCGACCTATATGAAATGTCCAAGCTGTGGTGCTGACCTGACGAATGATGTTATTAAATGTCCTTTTTGTAAGGAGATTTTAAACGGAGCAGATAATCCAAAATTAGATAAATGTGATTTTAAATATACAATTACTTCAGAGGCTGATATGGATTTGCTTAAGAAGACGATGGAAGATTCTTTTAAGAAACCAAAACTTAGAAAGAAGATAGTGTTTAAGGGTTTTAAAAGGATAAAAATCAGAAAAAAATCAAGAAAAAAAATAAACAGACAGGAATCTTCTGTAAAAAGGGTAAAGAACGAAATTAAGGGGTTAAAACCTCAAACAAAAATGAATATAGCATTTTTTGGAGCTATAGCGGTTATTATTCTTCTTATTGCTTTTATCACTATGGGAATCGGTGCATTTGTCAACAGAGACAGAGAAATCACACCTATAGTTTATACTAAGGATAACTCTATGTATCTGAATATAGGTAAAAAACCTGTGCTTTTGACAGAAAATGTCGTTGATATGAATTCTGTTGATAATATTGGTGAACTAAGTCTGTCTCAGCAGATAGAAAATAAGAATATTATAAAAAATTCTGAAAACGGAATGTACACCTATTATTTTGAAAACTACGACCTCAAGGGAAACAGCGGTAGCCTAATCAGAATTTTTAACGGTAGAAAGAAGAAAGTTGTTTCAACGAGTGTTCATAATTCATATATTTTATCACCTGACGGAAAAGCTGTTTTGTTTTTACAGAGTGCGGACGAAAATGGCGATATGGGAAATTTATGTTATTGGAACGACAGTATGAAAGAGCCACTACGAATTGCTGTTGATATTGATAAGGAAACATTTATCTTCTCATCAAAGGGAGATGCTGTTTACTACATAAGAAACTATAATTACGCTGAAAAGGGCGGAGATTTATGTTTCTTTGATATTAATACATCTGAAACAGAAAGCGTTGTTCTTGATTCAAATGTTAAATCAATTATCGGCACAGATAATAAAGGCAAAAAGCTTATATATTCAAAAGCTGTTGATAAATCTGATACAGTGTATGATATATATGTAAAAGATGGAAATACTGATAGAATAAAGATTTTTGATAAAGCTGTCAAAAAGCCCGTTTTTGCAAAAGAAAAGGATAATATGCTTGTTTATGGATATAATGACGACAAGTATTTTGGACTTTATGATATAAGCCTTTCAAATTATAAGAGTAATAAAATTGCGTCTCAAATCACAACAATAATAAAAGCCAGTGATGATTTTAAGAAAATTTTATTTAATAAGGTTTATGACAATAATACTATTGATTGTTATGTTTATATTGAAGGACAAAAGACATTTAAAATTGCAGAAAACGTCAGAACAGTTCCCTCTCAGTATAATAATGCAAATCAATTTTCTGTAAGTGATGATTTTATGTCTGCAGCTTATGTGTCAGGATTTGACAGAGAAAGAGTTGGTGGAAAGCTATATTCATCTGTTATTAAAGACGGGGAATGTGTTAAAACAGAGATTGCAGATGATGTTTATCTATGCCGAATTTCACCTGATGGCAAAAATATTATTTACGGAAAAGATTTCAGTAAGTCAAGATTAGTATTTGATTTATATTTGTATAAAAAAGGAAATAGCAGCCTTATTGAAGAGGGTATTGATAAATCTTTCTTTGGAATTTCAAAAGATAGAGAAAAGATTGCATATATAAATAATTTTGATGTTAATGGTTTTTATGGAACATTAAGTATTATCAACGTTGATGGAGACAAACTATATAGTGTTGAAAAATCAGGAGCATTTTCCTGCATAGGAGAAAATGGAGTTATATACTTTGAGGAATATAATGTGGATGATGATTCCTGGACAATTTCTTATGTAGAGAAAAGGAAAAAGAAGATTGTTGACAGCGGAGTTGATGGCTTAGTTCTTTACTAGGAGTGGTTTATATTAAAAGATTAGCTATTTTTGGTGGAACTTTTAATCCCCCTCATATAGGTCATTTAAAACTTGCAGAATGTGCTCTTAGAAGTTTAAATGCGGATAAAATAATATTTATGACGGCGGGGAATCCGCCGCATAAAAATATTAGAAATTATCTCAGCGGGGATATTCGTTTTGAGATGGTTAAACTTCTTATTTCGGATAACGAAAACTATATTGCCTCTAATTTTGAAATAAAAAAGGATGGACCAAGCTACACCGCCCATACACTTTCTGAGTTTAAGGCTATTTATCCCGAATATGAACTTTGTTTTATTATTGGTCTTGATTCGTTTTATGACCTTGAAAAATGGTATAAGCCCGAAGTTATATTTGAAAAAGCGGTTATTGCTGTTTCCTTGAGAGGTGGTATAGACTCTGCCTTATTTGAAGAAAGAAAGTTTTATTACGAAGTAAAGTATAATGCAAAATTTGAATTTATATCCATGCCGGAAATAGATATTTCTTCGTCACAAATCAGGTTTAAAATTAAAAATGGCGAATCTATCAAGGGACTTACATCAGATGCTGTTGAGAAATATATAACTGACAATAATTTGTATAAATAGGTGTTTTTCTATGTTTTGTGAGCAAATCAAGGAATATATAGAGAATAATTTATCTTTGAAAAGATACAGACATTCTGTTTCTGTTGCGGAAGAAGCAAAAAAGCTTGCTGAAAAGTATAACACAAGCATTCAAAAGGCTTATTTTGCCGGCCTTGCACATGATATGGCAAAAGAGATTGAAAAAGAGGAAACCATGCGAATTCTCAAGAAATTCGGTAGGGAGGATTTATCCAATAGGTATCCCTACCCATTAATTCATGGACCTGTTTCGGCATTAATTTTAAAAAATGATTTTTTGGTTGATGATGAAGAAATTCTTGATGCAGTATGGTATCATACAACCGGCAAAGAGGATATGTCAATGCTTTCAAAAATAATATATATTGCTGATTTTATAGAGCCAAACAGAAGTTTTGAAGGTGTAGAAAATGTCAGAAAACTTGCCTACAGCAATATAGATAAGGCTATTGTAGAGGGTGCAGGAATTGTTATATGTAACACAATATCAAGAGGATTGCCACTCGATGTTGACACGGTGCTTGCCAGAAATTATCTTTTAAGCAGTATTTAAATTTAGTATAAGGAGTCACGTTAAAATGAAAATTAAATCTCCAAAGAGATTGATAATATTTGTTGTTGTTTTAACATTAATAGTAAGTCTATTTTATGTTTTTGCATCAATTGGTTCAGGTGTTAATTTTTCGTTTTTAACTAAAAATAAAACAATAAATTCCAAGGCTCTTCAAAATTTTGTTGTTGCAGGAGTGGATGAACTTGGGCAGAGAACAGACCTTATACTTTTTTGCCAGTATAACAGTATAACTAAAGATGTTAATGTTTTGCAAATTCCTAGAGATACAAAGGTTGAAACAAAGAGATATGACAAAAAAATAAATTCAGCATATGGTACTGATAAAAAAGAAATAGCACTTTATGATGATGTTGAAAATATTGTTGGAATAAGACCTGATAAATATGTTATAGTCAGTTTTAAGGCATTTAGAGAGCTTATAGATGTTATAGGCGGAGTTGAGGTTAATGTTCCATTTAGAATGTATTATAATGACCCTTATCAAAATCTTACAATTGACTTATATCCCGGACTCCAAAATCTTGATGGCAGACATGCTGAAATGTTTATGAGATTCAGAATGAATGATGACGGAACGGGATATAAAAACGGGGATATTGATAGAATTGCAACTCAAAAAGAATTTTATTCACTTGTTATTGACAAGGTTTTAAGTGCTAAGAATGTCTTCAAAACACATAAGCTTCTTCAGGTTATAAAAAATAATGTTAAAATGGATTTTACAGGAGAAGAAATCCTTGGGTATATTGGTGAAATTCCTTCCTTTAAAAAGGAAAATATTAATATTCATACATTGCCCGGAGAAGGGAAATATGTTAACGGAATTTCATATTTTGTTCACGATGAAGAGAAAACAAATCTTATTATGAATCAATATTTTTCATCAGATAACAGAACCGTTGCATACAAAACGGTTAATCCCACAAAAAATAAGTTTATTAAAGTTGAAGTTATTAATTCAACATCTATAGACAGAGACCTCGTCGATATATGTAAAGTTGTTAGAGAAAAGCTTGAGAATCACGGGTTTACGGTTATTTCTTCGTATAATTCGGACAAGGTAAAGGATAAATCACAAATTGTTGACCACAATGGTAAAAATGCCTCTGAGGAGATTTTGAAAATTTTTAGCGGAGTTTCTGTTATAAATGATGACGATAAATCGGCAGATGCTGATGTTACTATTTATGTGGGGAATGATTTTAGTTTTTAATATTGATGGAAAGGATTATTGTTTATGGGAATAAATAATGAAACTGTAAATAAAATAATAATGGCACTTGATTCAAAGAAGGCAACTGATATAAAAGCTTTGTATGTTGGAGATATAACAACTATAACAGATTATTTTGTTATAGCTACCGCAAACTCCAAACTGCAGGCGCAGGCTTTTTGTGACCATCTTGAAGAGGTTTTGCTTAAAGATGGCATAAAGCATATTAATAAAGAAGGTTATAATGCGGCTGAGTGGATACTTCTTGGATATGAAGATGTTGTTGTTCATATATTCCTTGGGGAGTCAAGAGAATTTTATGGACTTGAATACATCTGGAAAGATGCTGCGTTTTTAGATATTTCAGATTTACTTATTGATTAATTTGATTTTAACCGAAAGGATGAATAAATATGAAGTACGATTTTAAAGCAACTGAAAGCAAATGGCAGAAAAAATGGGAAGAAGAAAACTTATTTAAGATTACTGAAGATGAGTCAAAACCCAAGTATTACACACTTGAAATGTTCCCGTATCCGTCAGGAAACCTACATATGGGACACGTGCGTAACTATTCAATAGGTGATGTTGTTGCGAGATATAAGTCTATGCAAGGCTTTAATGTTCTCCACCCTATGGGATGGGATTCATTTGGTCTTCCGGCTGAGAATGCTGCAATAAAAAATGGTACACCGCCTGCTGAATGGACTTTTAAGAATATTGACAATATGAGGCAGCAGCTAAAAAGTCTTGGCTTCAGTATTGACTGGTCAAGAGAGGTTGCAACTGCTAAACCGGATTATTATAAATTTACTCAATGGATGTTTTCAAAGCTATATGAAAACGGACTTGCCTACAAAAAGAAATCATTCGTAAACTGGTGTCCATCCTGTAATACTGTTCTTGCAAACGAACAGGTTGTTAACGGAAAATGCGAAAGATGTAAGAGTGAGGTAACAAAAAAAGACCTTGAACAATGGTTTTTTAAGATTACCGATTACGCACAGAGACTTCTTGATGATATTGATAAACTAAAAGGCTGGCCTGATAAGGTAAAAAGTATGCAGTCAAACTGGATAGGACGTTCAGAAGGTGCGGAGGTTAACTTTAAAATTGATGGAACAGATGAAGAGCTTACTGTATATACAACACGTCCTGATACTTTATTCGGAGTGTCTTATATGGTTATTGCTCCTGAACATCCAATTGTTGAAAAACTTATTTCGGGTCGTCCTGAAGAAGCAAAATGCCGTGAATTTATAAAGAAAGTTCATGGATTGAGTGAAATTGCAAGATCTGCAACAGATACAGAAAAAGAAGGGGTATTTACAGGAATTTATGTTATTAATCCTATTAATGACGAGAAAGTTCCGCTATATCTTGCAAACTATGTTTTTGTTGATTATGGAACAGGTATTGTTATGGGTGTTCCAGCTCATGACCAGAGAGACTTTGATTTTGCAAAAAAATATGACCTGCCAATAAGAATAGTTATCCAGCCAAAGGATTTTGAACTGAAATCAGACGAAATAACAGAATCATTTGCCGCAGAAGGTGTGATGGTTAATTCAGGTAGATTTGACGGGCTTTCAAATCAGGTTGCTATAAAAGAAATTATCTCTTATCTTGAAGAAAATAATATAGGTAAGAGAACGGTTAATTTTAGACTAAGGGACTGGCTTATTTCCCGCCAGAGATACTGGGGAGCTCCGATTCCTGTTGTTTATTGTGAAAAGTGCGGAGAAGTGCTTGTGCCTGAAAAAGACCTTCCTGTTATGCTTCCTGAAAATGTTAAGTTTACAGGTCAGGGAAAATCACCTCTTTCTGAATGTGAGGAATTTTTGAACACAACTTGTCCAAAGTGCGGCGGTCCCGCAAAAAGAGAAGCTGACACTATGGATACCTTCGTATGTTCTTCATGGTATTTCTTAAGATATTGTGATCCGCACAACAGTGAGGTTCCTTTTGATAAGAAAAAAATTGATTACTGGATGAATGTTGACCAGTATATCGGTGGCGTTGAACATGCTATATTGCATCTTTTGTATGCAAGATTTTTCACAAAGGTTTTATATGATTTAAAATATGTATCTTGTGAAGAACCTTTTGAAAACCTTCTTACACAGGGTATGGTTTTAAAAGACGGAAGTAAAATGAGTAAGTCTGTCGGAAATGTTGTCAGCCCCGATGAAATAATTGAAAAATATGGTGCAGATACTGCAAGACTCTTTATATTATTTGCTGCTCCTCCCGAAAGAGATCTCGACTGGAATGATACTGCAGTTGAGGGTGCATATAGATTTATAAATCGTGTGTTCAGGGCAGTTGATGAATTATCAGGATTAATTACCGACGAAAAAGTTTGTCAGGATTCACTTTCAGATGATGATAAAAAATTGAGACTTGCAATGCATTCTTCAATTAAGAAAGTTACAGATGACTTTGAACGCTTTAGCTTTAACACAGCAATAAGCAGTATTATGGAAGCGGTTAATGCTTTGTATCAGTATAAAGATGGTAAAACTGCTGATGAAATGAACAAGGCCTTAATAACAGAAACTATAAAAAATCTTATTATTATGCTTTCGCCTTTTGTTCCCCATGTTGCACAGGAAATGTGGGAAATTGTTGGTGAAAATGAGCAGCTTATGAATGTTGCTTGGCCAAAATACGATAAGGATGCTTTAGTTGTTTCTGAAATAGAACTTGCAGTTCAGATTAACGGAAAAGTTAAAGATAAGGTTATGGTTCCTGCTGAAAGCACACAGGATGAAATCAAAGATATCGTTCTTAATAGTTCAAAAGTTAAGGAACTTATTGGGGATATGAGTGTTGTTAAATGTATTGTTGTTCCTAAAAAGCTTGTCAATATTGTTATTAAATAAATATAAAATGAAAGGTAATGATTAAATTGAATAAAAACATTTCTCTTGATTACAGTAAAGCGTGTAGTTTCTTCAGTGAAGAAGAGCTTAACAATATTAAGACCCAGGTTAGTGCAGCTCATAGCCTACTTCATAATAAAACAGGAGCAGGTTCAGACTTTCTAGGTTGGGTTGATTTACCTGAAAATTATGATAAAGAAGAGTTTGCAAGAATAAAAAAAGCAGCAGAAAAAATAAGAAATGATTCAGATGTTTTGGTTGTTATCGGAATCGGTGGTTCTTATCTTGGCGCAAAGGCTGCAATTGATTTTCTTTGCGGAACATTTTATAACACTAACAAAAAGCCTGAAATTGTTTTTGCAGGTAACAGCATAAGCCCTAACTATCTTAATGATTTATTAAAATCATTAGACGGTAAGGATGTAAGTGTTAATGTTATTTCAAAATCAGGTACAACAACAGAGCCTGCAGTAGCTTTTAGAATTTTCAAAAGCTATCTTGAAAATAAATATGGAAAAGAAGAGGCTGCAAAGAGAATTTATGCAACCACAGACAAGGAAAAAGGTGCTCTTAAAAAGCTTGCAGATGCTGAGGGATATGAATCCTTTGTTGTACCTGATGATGTTGGTGGAAGATATTCTGTTTTAACTGCTGTTGGACTTTTGCCGATTGCGGTTTGCGGTGCAGATATTGACCTTATTATGAAAGGTGCATATGATGCCAGAGAGTTTTATTCTTCTGAATCTTTGGAGGATAATGACTGTTATTTATATGCAGCTATAAGAAATATACTTTACAGAAAAGGCAAAACTATCGAAATGCTTGTAAACTATGAGCCTGCTCTCCAGTATTTTATTGAATGGTGGAAGCAACTTTATGGTGAAAGTGAAGGAAAAGACCAGAAGGGTATATTCCCTGCAGGTGCTTGCTTCTCAACAGACCTTCATTCAATGGGACAATATATTCAGGATGGTAGAAGAGACTTATTTGAAACAGTTCTTTATGTTGAAAATCCTGAATCTGACATTGTTATTGAAGAAGAAAAAGAAAACATAGACGGGCTTAATTTCCTTGCAGGAAGAACAATGGATTTTGTGAACAAAAAAGCCTTTGAAGGAACATTACTCGCTCATACAGATGGCGGAGTTCCAAATCTTATTCTTAAACTTAAAGATATGAAAGAAGAGACTTTTGGACAGATTGTTTATTTCTTTGAAAAGGCTTGCGGTATAAGCGGATATATTCTTGGCGTTAATCCGTTTAACCAGCCGGGAGTTGAAAGCTATAAAAAGAATATGTTTGCTCTTCTTGGTAAGCCGGGATATGAAGACGAGAAAGCAAAACTTGAAGAAAGGCTTAAATAATTAAAAAATTTTAAAAAACTATTGAGTATTTTTAAATTTTATGTTATTATATTACTGAAGATAAAAAAGACACTCAGAGGAGGTTAGTTTTATGATTAAATTTACTATTGGATTAAAAGGTACGGGCAAAACTAAAAAACTTATTGATGCAGTTAATGCTGCTATCAAAGAAGAAAAAGGTAATGTGGTTTGCATAACAGAGGGTAATCGTCTTATGCATGACATAGACCGTGATGTTCGTATGATAAATACAGATAATTTTGATGTTAAAAATTTTGATATGTTCACAGGACTCTTATATGGAATTATGGCACAGAATTTTGATGTTACCCACATTTTCATTGATAGTTTGTTTAAAAGTGTTCCCGGTGAAAAAATTGAAAATATTGATGCTTTAACTGATAGCCTTGAGAAACTGGAAGAAAAGTTTGGCGTTTCATTTACAGTTATGGTTTCAATTGACGAAGCTGAAGCTACTGATAAAATGAAAAAATATATTTAATTAGCTTCTTTGTCGGTTTAATTTAAATTATAAGGGGAAGCTTTTTGCTTCCCCTTTAACAATTATTTTAAAGGTGAGTGAAAATGAATTATATCAGTACGCGAAATAATCAAATAAAGGTTTTATCAAGTGTTGCAATAAAAAAAGGAATTTCTGATGAAGGCGGACTTTTTGTTCCTTTTGAAATTCCAGAGATTTCTCTAGACGACATAAAAAAATTAGCTACATGTGACTATGTTGAAAGAGCAACCTTTATTTTGGGAAAATATTTATCGGATTTTTCTGTTGACGAAGTAAAAGATTGTGCTAAAAATGCATATAGCACAGAAAAGTTTGGTTCATCAAATCCTGCACCGGTTAAGAAGCTTAATGACAGTACATATGTTTTGGAATTATGGCATGGACCAACGTGTGCTTTTAAGGATATGGCTCTTCAGATATTGCCTTATCTTCTTACTTATTCAATCAAAAAAACTGGTGAGAAAAAGAATGTTGTTATTTTAGTTGCAACATCCGGTGATACTGGAAAAGCGGCATTAGAGGGCTTTAAGGATGTTCCTGGAACAAAAATCTCTGTTTTCTACCCAAGCGATGGCGTAAGTGATATACAGAAATTACAAATGATTACTCAGTCAGGTAACAATGTTAATGTTGTCGGTATTCAGGGTAACTTTGATGATGCACAGAATGGTGTTAAAGCAATATTCACAGATGATTCTGTTAAAGAAAAACTTTTTGAAGATGGCTATGTATTTTCATCTGCAAATTCAATTAACTGGGGCAGACTTGTTCCGCAGATTGTATATTATTTTTCAGCATACTGTGAAATGCTTAAAAATAATGAGATTTCTGCAGGGGAAAAGATTAATATATGTGTTCCAACAGGAAACTTTGGTAATATTTTAGCTGCGTATTATGCTAAAAAAATGGGACTTCCGGTTAATAAACTTATTTGTGCATCAAATAGCAATAATGTTTTATCCGAATTTATAAAGACAGGTGAATATGATAAAAATCGTGAATTTTATACAACGGTTTCACCATCTATGGATATTTTGATTTCAAGCAATCTTGAAAGACTTTTATTTGACCTTACAGGAAATGATTCAGATAAAGTTTCATTATGGATGAATAGCCTGAAAAATGATGGTTATTATAAAGTTGATGATAGTATAAAAGAAAAAATCAATGAATTGTTCTGGGGTGGATATTGTGATGATAACCTTACCAAAGAACAAATTTTTAAGGTGTTTGATAAATATGGTTACACCATTGACACTCACACGGCCGTTGCAATAGATGTTTATAACCAGTATGCAAAAGAAACAAATGATATAACTAAGACTGTTATAGCATCAACGGCAAGTCCTTTTAAATTTAACCAGAGTGTTTTAGCAGCACTTGGTAAAGAAAACCAAATCAGTGGTTTAGATGATTTTGAATTATTAAATCTTTTATCTAAGGTTTCAGGAATGGAAATCCCTGATAGTCTTGAAAGACTAAAAAACAGCGAAAAAAGATTTGAGTCTGTTGTTAAAAAAGATGAAATGATAAACGCTGTTTTAGACTTTTTAAAATAAAATTAAAAGGGCAGATTTATCCGCCCTTTTATCAGTATAAATTTTTTATTAATTTAGTTGCAACAGTTGTTAGGAACAAAAGTCTGGCATTCTGTGTCACAGGATGTTTTTGAATCTTTTCCGTTTACAACAATATATTCTGCTGTGCATTTGTTTCCTGCAGTATGGTGTTTACATTCTTCAACTGTGCAATCTACACCTTTTAAAATTTCTGGCATAATGAAATCTCCTTTATATGATTTTAAAGCTTTCGCTTTTATTTTTATTATGTCTTGATTTTAATTTATTATTCGCTGATGGAGGGAGAAAATATGTCTATTTATGCAATTTCAGATTTACATCTTTCTTTTTCTGCGGATAAACCAATGAATATTTTTGGAGATAAATGGAATAATTATACAGACAGACTTTATGAAAACTGGCAGAAAACGGTTTGCGGAGATGATGTTGTTATTATTTCAGGCGACACATCGTGGGCGACATATCTTGAGGATTGTTATGCAGATTTTGATTTTATTAACAAATTAAATGGAAAAAAAATAATTATAAAGGGTAACCATGATTACTGGTGGACCACTCTTAATAAAATGAATAATTTTGTAAAAGACAAATCTTTTGATTCTATATCATTTATGCAGAATAATACGGTTATTCACGACAATGTTGCAATTTGCGGGACAAGAGGATGGACTATTAAAACTCCAAATTGTTCCGAACTTAATGAAAAAATATTTGAAAGAGAAAAAAGAAGACTTATTTTATCACTTGAAGAGGCTAAAAGACATAATCCTGAAGAAATTATAGTTGCCCTTCATTATCCGCCTTGTGAAAAGGAAAATGAAAATGTTGATTTTTTGGATATAATGAAACAGTATGATGTTAAGCTTTGTGTTTACGGTCATCTTCATGCACAGTCACAAAAGAGAGCAATTACAGGGCTTAGCGAAGGTGTTGAACTTCGCCTTGTTTCCTGTGACTATCTTGAGTTTATGCCTGAAAAGCTTAAATAAAGCGATTTCTATAGAAATTTTACTAAATATTCAGTCGTTTGTTGATGAAAAATTAATGTTTTTGTTAAATTTTTTTAATAGTATTGTATTTTATTGTGTTGTGTGCTATAATAAACAACATATGAGAACATAAGAGAGGAATGTTAGAATGAGTACAGTAGAAAAATTGGAGAACAGTATGGTTAGCTTTGAATTTTCTGTTTCTGCAGAAGAATTTGAAAATGCAGTTCAGAAAGCCTATAAGAAAAATGTAGGTCGCATTAACGTTCAGGGCTTTAGAAAAGGAAAGGCTCCAAGAGCTATTATCGAAAGATATTATGGTAAAGAAATTTTTTATGAAGATGCGGTAAATATTGTTTTACCTGATGCATATGATAAAGCAATAACTGACAATAATATAGAAGCTGTTGCTCAGCCTGAAATTGATGTTAAAGAGCTTTCGGCAGAAACAGGCGTTGTGTTTACAGCAAAGGTTACAGTTAAGCCTGAGTTTGAACTCGGTACATATAAGGGTATTGAGGTTGCAAAGGTAACTCACAGAACAACTGAAAAAGAAATCAATGCAGAAATCGAAAAAGTTCGTGAGAGAAACGCAAGACTTGTTAGTGTTGAAGACAGAGCTGCAGCTTTAAACGATACAGTTAATATTGACTTTGAAGGTTTTACAGACGGTGTTGCATTTGATGGTGGAAAAGGCGAAGGCTTTGATTTAGTTCTAGGCTCAGGTCAGTTTATTCCCGGTTTTGAAGAACAGTTAGTTGGTAAAAATATTGGCGAGGAAGTTGATGTTAACGTAACCTTCCCAAAAGAATATCATTCAGAAGATTTAAAGGGCAAGGATGCATTGTTTAAGGTTAAAATTAACGGCATTAAAGTTAAGGAGCTTCCTGAACTTGATGATGAGTTTGCAAAGGATGTAAGTGAATTTGACACATTTGCAGATTATAAAGCTGATGTAACAAAAAAACTTAAGGAAGCAAACAAAGCAAGATCAAAACAGGAATTTGAAAACAAGGTAATAGATGCGGTTGTTGAAAATACAAAAATTGACATTCCTGCTGCAATGATTGAAACTTCTGTTGAAAATAGTGTTCGTGATTTTGCAACACAGCTTTCATATCAAGGACTCGATTTTAAACAGTATATGCAATACACAGGTGCTACAATTGATTCATTGAAAGATCAGTTCAGACCTGATGCAGAAAAGAAAGTTAAAACATCCTTAGTTCTTGATAAGATTTCTAAGGTTGAAAATATTGAAGCTACTGACAAAGAAGTTGAAGATGTTCTTAAAATGTATGCAGAACAGAGCAAAATGTCACTTGAAGATGTTAAAAAATATATTCAGGTTGAAGAAATCAGGGAAAACAAGATAATTGAAAAAACAGTTGAATTCCTTGTTAAAAATGTTGCTTCAAAATAGTATATTTAAGTAATAACTCGTAAGGTTAATCCGTGATTATGCGGATTAACCTTACTTTGAATATAAAAATTTTGTCGAAAAATGTTTTGGAGGTATAAAAATGAATAATAGTTTAGTTCCTTATGTAATTGAACAGACAGGCAGAGGAGAAAGGTCATATGATATTTTTTCTCGTTTGTTAAAAGACAGAATAATTTTTCTTTCTGATGAAGTTAACGATGCGACTGCAAGCTTAGTTGTTGCTCAGCTTTTATTTCTTGACAGTGAGGATCCTGATAAAGATATAAATCTATATATTAACAGTCCTGGTGGTTCTATCACTGCAGGTATGGCAATTTATGATACAATGAAATATACAAAAGCTGATGTTTCAACAATTTGTGTTGGTATGGCAGCTTCGATGGGGGCGTTTTTACTTTCTGCCGGTGCAAAAGGAAAGAGATTTGCACTTCCTAACAGTGAAATTATGATTCATCAGCCTCTCGGCGGAACAAAAGGTCAGGCAACTGATATTCAAATTCACGCAGAAAGAATTATTAAAATGAAAAATAAACTTAATCAGATGCTTGCAGACCATACAGGTCAGCCGCTTGATGTTATCCAGAGAGATACAGAACGTGATAATTTTATGTCAGCAGAGGAAGCTTTAAAATACGGACTTATTGACAAAATAGTTGAAAAAAGATAGTTTTAAAAGGAGATAAAAATGGCAAATATGAAGGATGATAAGAGACAATTCAGATGTTCTTTTTGCGGGAAAACAGAGGAACAAGTCAAAAGATTAATTGAAGGTCCAGGCGTTTATATTTGTAATGAATGTGTTGAACTTTGCTTTGATTTGTTTGATGATGATGCAGAAGAATATGCTCCTGTCAGCAATGTAATTGAAGATGTTCCAAAGCCAAAGGAAATAAAGGCATTTTTAGATGAATATATTGTTGGTCAAGAGGCAGCTAAGAAAACTCTTTCAGTTGCTATTTATAATCATTATAAAAGAATTAATTTTCCAAAAGAAGAGAATGATATTGAACTTCAAAAGAGTAATATTTTAATGCTTGGACCAACAGGTGTGGGAAAAACTTTTCTAGCCCAGTCTTTAGCTAAAATGATGAATGTACCATTTGTTATTGCTGATGCCACATCTCTTACGGAGGCGGGCTATGTTGGTGAAGATGTTGAAAACATACTTCTAAAACTTATTCAGGCTGCAGATTATAATATTGAGCTTGCTCAACGAGGAATAATTTATATTGACGAAATTGATAAAATATCAAGAAAATCAGAAAACCCATCCATTACCAGAGATGTAAGCGGTGAAGGTGTTCAACAAACACTTCTTAAAATTTTAGAAGGAACTGTTGCTTCTGTTCCTCCAACCGGAGGAAGAAAACATCCTCATCAGGAATTTATTCAAATTGACACCACAAACATATTATTTATATGCGGAGGCGCCTTTGAGGGGATAGATAAAATTATTACCAACAGAATTTCTGAAAAGGCTCTTGGGTTTGGTGCAAAGGTTGAAAGTAAAAAGGATAGAGATATGGGAGAACTTCTAAAACATATCGAACCACAGGATTTATTGAAATTCGGACTTATTCCTGAGTTTATAGGAAGACTTCCAATTATCACAACACTTGAATCACTGAATAAAGATGCACTTATGAGTATCCTAACAAAACCCAAGAACGCTCTTGTAAAGCAATATCAGAAGCTTTTTTCTATGGATAATGTTGAGCTTGAATTTACTGAAGATGCAGTTGGTGCTGTTGCTGATCTTGCGATTAAACGTAAGACAGGTGCAAGAGGTCTCAGAACAATTCTTGAATCGATTATGCAGGATATAATGTTTGAAATACCATCAAATCCGGCAATACAAAAAGTTATAGTTACAAAAGATTGTGTTGTTAAAAAAGCTCAACCGGATGTCATTAAGGTAAGCACAAAACAAACATCTAAAAAAGCTCAAATTCAACACACTGCTGATGATAAATCAGCAAGCTGAGGGATGATTTTATGAAGAAAAAAATATTTTTAATTCTATGTTTTGTTGTTTTATTACTATGCTCATGCAATAAAAATGAAAACGAACAAACAAATGTAACAACGGATGAATCTCAAAATATAACATATGTTACATCAAATAAAGGGGATATAGATTTTACATCAAATTTCAGCATATTAAATCAGTATGAAGCTGATGTCAATGGCGATGGTAATGAAGATGAAATCACCCTTTATATTAATTCAAACAAAGATGCTGACGGAGAACTTATTAAAAACGACAATAATGAATGGATTCTGCTTGTAAATGATGTTTTCAATAATGAGTATTATACTTTGTTTGATAAAAATATTCAGGTTGGAGACATATATTTTCAGGTTGTTGACTTCTTTGAAGATGAAGGTCCTGTAGAAAAGATATTACTTTATAAGGTTACAGGAACAGAAATTGAAATTATGTCATTTGATTATAAAAAGGATAAAGGCTTTGCTGTAACTGAAATATATAATACATCAAAGATTTGTGAAAAGGGGATAAATTTAAGATATTCTTCAATTCCGCATAATTAAATATAAAGCCGTAACACGTGAGTGTTACGGTTTTTTGTTATTTTAAATTATAAGATAACAAAATTTATATTTTTTTGTAAAAATTGTTTATTTATTAGTAAAAAAATCTTGCATAGTGAAAATCATTGTGTTATAATTATCTATGTGTATAAAAAATTCATAAAATGGAGGAGTTATAATGATTATAACAAACGAATACTTAAAGAGAGTTATAGCTGATGTAGAAAAAAGAAATGCCGGCGAAACCGAATTTCTACAGGCTGTAACAGAGGTTTTATCTTCATTGGAACCAGTTATTGAAAAAAATCCGGAATTTGAAGAAAATGCTCTTATCGAAAGACTTGTTGAGCCTGAAAGAGTTGTTTATTTTAGAGTTCCTTGGACTGATGATAATGGTAAGGTTAATGTTAATCGTGGTTTCAGAGTTCAGTTTAATAGTGCAATCGGTCCTTATAAGGGCGGTTTGAGATTCCATCCGTCGGTTTGCCAGAGCATTATTAAGTTCTTAGGCTTTGAACAGACATTTAAAAACAGTTTAACAGGTCTTCCTATTGGCGGAGGTAAGGGTGGTTCTGACTTCGATCCAAGAGGTAAGAGTGATAAAGAAATTATGAGATTCTGTCAGTCCTTTATGACAGAGTTATACAGACATATTGGTCCTGATGTGGACGTTCCTGCCGGTGATATTGGTGTTGGCGGTAGAGAAATTGGTTATCTTTATGGTCAGTATAAGAGAATTAAAGGTTGTTGGGAAAATGGTGTTCTTACAGGTAAAGGCATTGAATACGGCGGTTCTCTTATAAGACCTGAAGCAACAGGTTTCGGTGCTACTTATTATGCAAATGAGGTTTTAAAGCACTTTAATGATACATTTGAAGGCAAAACTGTTGCTATTTCAGGTTTTGGTAATGTTGCATGGGGTGTTGTACAGAAGGTTGCAGAGCTTGGAGGTAAGGTTGTTACTATATCAGGTCCTGACGGCTATGTATATGATCCTGATGGTGTTACAACAAAGGAAAAGATTGATTATCTTCTTGAAATGAGAGCTTCAGGCAGAGACCGTGCTGAAGACTATGCAGAAAAATTTGGTTGCAAATTTGTTCCCAAAACAAAACCTTGGGAAGTTAAGGTTGATATTTGTATGCCCTGTGCTACTCAGAATGAAATTGATGTAGCAGAAGCAGAAAAGATTATTAACAACGGTGTTAAATACTACATTGAAGTTGCAAATATGCCAACAACCAACGAAGCAATGACTCTTCTTAAGGATAAGGGCGTTGTTATTGGTCCTGCAAAAGCGGTTAACGCTGGAGGTGTTGCTGTTTCTGCTCTTGAAATGGCACAGAACTCAATGAGATACAGCTGGTCAGCTGAAGAAGTTGATGCAAAACTTAAGAATATTATGATAGATATTCATGATTCATCTGTTGCGGCTGCAGAGCAGTATGGACTTGGTTATGACCTTGTTGCGGGTGCAAATATTGCAGGCTTTATGAAGGTTGCAAAGGCTATGATGGCTCAGGGTATTGTATAATTAAAATACAAATTATGTTTTATTAAAAATTCTATAGCCAAAGGTGATATTTCATCTTTGGCTATGGTGATTTAATTATGAAGGAGGCTCTGCAGAATGGAAAGAAAGAAGATTCGTGTAAGAATAGGCGGAGTAGAATATACTTTATTAAGCACTGAACAACCAGATTATGTGTATAAGATTGCTTATCTTGTTGATAAAAAAATGACAGAAATTATGAATGAAAATTCAAATTTAAATTCTGCTATGGCTTCATTACTTACAGCTATTAATATAGCTGATGAATACTACAAAGATAAAGGTAACAGTGATAAACTGAGAGAGCAGGTTGCAGAATATAATAGACTTGCTGATGAATATAAGAATAAGTATATTATTGCTGAGGCTGAACTTAAAGAAGCTCAGGAAAAAATTAGTATGCTTGAAAAAGCGCTGAAAAAAATTGACGACAATGACGATTATATGTAATTAATACATTTAGAAAGGGATATGTGTTTTGAACAAGATTGAACTCCTTGCTCCTGCAGGTAATTTTAACTGTCTTGCGGCTGCTGTTCAAAGCGGAGCAGACGCAGTTTATTTTGCGGGTAAAAAATTTGGCGCAAGAAGCTTTGCTGATAACTTCGATTTGGAAGAAATTAAGAGAGCTATTGATTATTGCCATTTAAGAGGGGTTAAAACTCATATTACCGTTAATACAGCTTACAATGATAATGAAATTGATGATGTTATTGATTTTATAAAATTTGTTTATTCTGAGGGTGCAGATGCTCTAATTGTTTCTGATGTCGGTCTTGCATCTGTTGTCAGAAAAAATTTTCCGGGTATTGAATTGCACGCAAGCACACAGATGACAATTCATAATCTCGATGGTGTAAAGTTCGCTGAAAAATTAGGGTTTAATAGGGTTGTTCTTTCCAGAGAATTATCTTTTGAAGATATTTCGTATATAACAAAAAACAGTGCTGCAGAAATTGAAGTTTTTGCTCACGGTGCACTTTGTATGAGTTATTCAGGTCAGTGTCTCTTAAGCAGTATGATTGGTGGAAGAAGTGGAAATAGGGGGAGTTGTGCACAGCCTTGCAGGTTGCCGTTTTCTGCGGATGGAAAAGAAAAAAGATTTTTGCTTAGTCTTAAAGACCTTTCTTTGGCAGAGCATATTGATGCTTTAAAAGGTGCAGGAGTTTCTTCTCTTAAAATTGAAGGGAGAATGAAAGGCACGGCTTATGTTTCTGCTGTTGTTGGAATATATAGAAAATATATTGATAACGGACTTAAGATAAATAATGAAGATAAAGAAATTCTAAATGGAATTTTCTTTAGAGGCGGATTAACAGACGGATATTTTCTTGGAATAAAAAATAAGAAAATGTTTGATTTTAATAAGCCGGATAATCCATACCTTAAACAATCTAAGGAATTTAATAAAATATATGGTAAAGACTATATAAACGAAGAAAATAAAAAAATTGATATAAATTTGAAATTTGAAGGAACTCTAGGCGAAAAACCTTTTGCAAAGGTATATAAAGACGGAGTTTCTTATGAATATAAACATAATAATACTCTAGAAAAAGCCATTAACAATATTGCTACAAAAGAAATGATTTCGACCCAGCTTTCAAAAACAGGGGGAACGCCTTTTCAGGTGCAGGGAATTGACGTATCTGTTTCGGATAATGTTTTTCTCAGCAAAGGGGAAATTAATGAAATTAGGCGTAATATTCTTGATGGTTTTGAAAAAAACTATATTCAAAGTTTTAAAAGAAATACAAAGGATATATGTGTTTATCCTGAAATTGATAAAAAAGATTTTAAAACAGGCTTTTCAGCATATATTTCCTTAAAAGAACAATTGGATGCTATATGTGGATATGATTTTGAAAGAATTTATGTTCCATTTGACATTGCGGTGAATAATCCTGATATATGCGAGAAAATAAAAAAAGATAAGCTCGTTGTTACACTTCCCGAAATTTCAACAGATAAAGAAAAAATATATATTGAAGAGGGAATAAAACAGCTTGATTATGTGGGCGTTAAAAGAGTGCTTATAAATAATTACGGTCAAATTAACTATGGAGATAAGTTTGATATAATATTGAGTCATAGATTTAATATATGGAACTCTAAATCAATTAATTTGCTTAATGAATTTAAACCTATATCTGTTTTTTTATCACCCGAGCTAAATTTAAAGACAATTAATAAATTAAAAAAATTCTGTCAATGTGAAATAATAGCATATGGAAAAATTCCCGTAATGATTACGGAAAATTGCATTATTAAAAATATGGATAAATGTCCTTGTGATAAAGATAAATTTTATTATATTACAGACAGAATGAATGTTAAATTTCCTGTTAAGAGTACAGGGAAATACTGCAGAAGTATTATGTATAATTCCGCACCTCTTTATTTAGCGGATAAAATTACAGATAAATGTTTTGATGGCGTTGTTAAATGTCTGTATTTCACAACAGAAGATAAAGAAATGTGTAAAAAAATTTGTTCTGACTATTTTTCCGGATGTTCTGATAATATTCCGGAAATATATACCAGAGGTCATTTATATAAATAATTTGAATTGAAAGGCTGTGTGTTTTATGGTAAATGTTAAACTTAAATATTTGTCTGATAAGGTTAGCAGACCTGAATATGCCACCAGAGGCAGTATAGGTTTTGATTTGTCTGCCGCAATTGATTCTTCATACACATTAAAGGCCGGAGAAAAAGTTATTATTCCTGCCGGAGTTGCTGTTTCAATTCCAAAGGGTTACGGTGGTTTCTTATTTTCAAGAGTTGGACTTGCCACTAAAAAAGGTATTGTTCTGACAAATGGTGCCGGAATTATTGATTCTGATTACACAGGGGAAATCAAGGTTCCGCTTATGAATATCTCGAATGTTGACTATGTTATTAAGACTGGTGACAGAATAGCTCAGCTTGTTGTTATGCCGGTTGAAAATGCTGAATTTATAGTTGTTGATGAACTTCCTGAAACATCAAGAGGTAATCATAGCTTTGGTTCTACAGGAAAATGAAATTAACAAAAACAGACTGGGTAATTATCTTCTTTTTTTTGATTCTATCTTTCTTAATATTTCTGTTTTTTAAATTTTCTTTTGTTGGAAATTCAGACAGAATATTAATGATACAGACAGACTCTAAGCTTTATGCCACTTATAACTTAGATTTATTAAAAGAAAATATTGAACTTGATATTGATAATCCAGAAGGAGATTTCAAGATACTTGTTTCAAAGGATAAGGTGTGCGTATTAAAAAGTGGATGCGAGGATAATATTTGCAAAAGAAATATTATTAAAAACTCGGGAGAAAGCATTGTGTGTGTTCCTTTTAAAATACTGTTAACAATTGTTTCCAATAAAAAAAATCATGTAGATTCGGTGGCTTATTAATGAAAAATTTAAAATATAAAACAAAAGACTATGTTATAATGGCGCTTATGGTTAGTCTTGGTATAGTTTTGCAGATTGTTGATAATATGCTGAATTTTATAGCTATTCCCGGCGGGAGGCTGGGACTTTCAAATATAGTTACTCTTATGAATATTTTTGTATTTGGCGGTTTAAATGCTTTTTTTATATCCTTGTTAAGAGCAATGCTTGGTTCTCTTCTTTATGGTGGTGTTTCGTCGCTATTATATTCGTTTTTTGGAGCTTTATTCAGCGTTTTAGCAATGTGGATTGTAAAGAGTTTTTTCTATCCAAAAGTAAGTGAAATTGGAATAAGTGTTATTGGTGCATTTTTTCATAATTTTGCTCAAGTTCTTGTTGCAATAGCGACTTTTGAAAATGCTTCTTTGTTTTCATATCTTGCACCGCTGACTGTGGTATCGGTTTTTGCAGGGACATTTACGGGATTTCAGGTTAAACTACTTAATAATAAATTTAAATTGATGTGACAGGTGAAACGTATGGATAAAATTGTTTTGGCATCTAAATCACCCAGAAGGAAAGAACTTTTAAATATAATATTTGATGATTTTATTATTTTTCCTGATTCGTTGCCTGAAAAGGCCGATATAAACCTTTCCCCCGAAAAATATGTTATGAAGCTTGCCGAAGATAAAGCTTTGAACGTATCAAAACATTTTGAGGATGATTATCTAATAATCGGGGCAGATACCGTTGTTGTTAAGGATGGAGTTATTTTTGGTAAGCCAAAGTCGAAAGAAGAGGCTTTCAGGATGCTTAAAACACTTGATAATTCTACTCATTGTGTTTACACAGGTGTTGCGGTTTATAAAAAGAAAGATAACAGACTTGAAGTGTTTTATGAAAAAACAGATGTGTATTTTCTTAAGACGGATGATAATGATTATTTAAAATATATAGAAGAATGTAATCCTATGGACAAAGCAGGTTCGTATGGTATACAGGAAAAAGGAGCTTTATTTGTTAGAAAAATAGATGGTGACATAAATAATGTTATCGGGCTTCCGGTTTCAATGCTTAGTAAAGTTCTTAAAGAAAAATTTGATTTATAATTAAAACATAAATATATAAATATAGAAAGTGTGGGAATTGAATATGTCTATTGATATTGGAATTGACCTAGGTACTTCTAATACCCTGGTGTATTTGAAAGGGAAAAATATTGTAATTGATGAACCATCTGTTGTTGCTGTTAGCGAAAAAACAGGGAAAGTCCATGCAGTAGGTAAAGAAGCAAGAGAAATGCTTGGAAGAACACCTGATAATATTATGGCTGTAACACCGATTAAAGAAGGTGTTATTGCTAATTTTGATGCAACAGTTGCAATGATGAGACACTTTATTAAAATGTGTACAAAGGGTTCAATTTTTAAACCGAGAGCGGTTGTTTGTATTCCCTCTAAAATAACAGAAGTTGAAAAAAGAGCTATAAGGGAAGCAACCTTATCAGCAGGTGCAAAAGAAGTTTATCTTATTGAAGAGGCTATGGCGGCTGCTATTGGAGCTGGTATATCTGTAAATCAGCCAAGGGGGTCAATGATTGTTGATATCGGTGGCGGAACAACAGAGATTGCAATTATATCTTTGGGCGGTATTGTTACATCCACATCATTAAATATTGCAGGTAATGCCTTTGATGCTGAAATTGCACAGTATTTAAAGAAAACATATAATTTATCAATCGGTCTTATAAGTGCTGAAGAAATTAAAAGAAGTGTTGCGTCTGCCTGCCCCCTAAAGGAAGAAATTGAGGCAGAGGTTAAGGGTCGTGATATGGTAACAGGTCTTCCAAAGGTTGTTAAAATTAATTCAAAAGAAATAAGACTTGCTCTTGCGGAATGTATGGAACAGATTATTGATGGAATCAAATCAGTTCTTGAAAGAACACCACCAGAACTTGCTGCAGATATTTTTGAATCAGGAGTTGTTTTAACTGGTGGTGGTGCCATACTGCGTGGTCTTGGAAAACTTATAAATATTAATACGGGGATTCCTATTTATATTGCTGAAAATCCTACAGAGTGCGTTGTTGTGGGTGCAGGAAAAACTTTAGAAGATATAAAGATGCTTAAATCACTTTATATTGAAGAAGAGTAATTATCTATTATTCAAAGGGAGTTTAAAATTTGAAAAATTTATTCAGAACAAAAGCAACTTTGATAATTATTGTTGTTATTGTTGTTCTTAGCGTGTTAATTGGTGTTATTAACGCTTCAAAAATCAAGGTTACATTTATAGAAAATTCAATAAATGCAATTATTACGCCGGTGCAAAAGCTTATAACAGGTGGGAAGAAAAATATAGATAACTTTTTTGGGTACTTTTCCGATATTGATGCTATCAGAGTTGAAAACGAGAAGTTGAAAAAAGAAAATGCAAAGCTTGAGAGTCAGCTTAAAACCGCACAAAAAGCTGAAAAAGAAAATGAGACACTAAGAAATATGCTTGGACTCAAAAAAAATATGACTGAGTTAAATCTTGTTAGTGCTCAAATTATTTCGAGGGAGCCGGGCAATTGGTTCAGCACAGTTACTATTGATAAGGGTGCTGCAGATGGTGTACTTGTGGATCATGCTGTTATTTCATCAAATAAGGCATTAGTTGGAAGAGTTTTTGAAGTTGGTTCTAATTGGTCCAAGGTTATAACTATAATGGACCCTGAATGTTCCGTTGGGGCTTTGATTGAACGTTCAGGTGAATACGGAGTAACTGAAGGGGATGCCAAACTTGAATCAGAAGGTAAGTGCAAGCTTTCTTATATTTCAAAGATTTCTGATGTGTTGGTTGGTGATTCTCTTGTAACTGCAGGTCTTGGAGGTATTTTCCCTAAAGGGATTTCTATAGGGAATATTCAAAGCGTGCAGACTGATGTTCAGGGAATATCTCAGTATGCAGTTGTTGTGCCAACTTGCGATTTCGATAAACTCGAATATGTTTTTATAGTTAAGGATTGACTTTTATGCAATATTTGTTTTATTTGCTTTGTCTTTTTATTTGCGGGTGTTTTCAGGGGACCTTATTAAATAGTATAGCATTACTTGGTGTGACACCTAATTTATTTATAGTTTATATCTCGATTGTTTGTTTTATTGCTTATAAACTAGATGGAATTGTTATTTCAGCTATATTTGGATTTATTCTGGATCTTTTAACCGCAAGATATATAGGTATTTATACGGTACTATTTTTAATTGCGGCATATTTTATTTCATTGCTGTCAGAGAAGGTTTTTAATGAGCCAAGATTTTATGTACAGGCTATTATAACTTTTGTTGTATCTGTTTTTATAAACAGTTTCTACTATCTGATTGTTTTTCTTATGAGTAACCGGTATAGCTTTGGTTATGCTTCATATGTTGTTTTATTAGAAGCAATATATAATACAGCTATATCAATTCCAGTTTATTTTATTGTTAAACGCATTACTCGTGGCTTTTATAAGGATAAGGGAGAATATAATGAACGATAAGAAATTTAATAACAGATTGATTATTTTATATATTCTTATTTTTGTTTTTACACTATTTTGTATAGTAAGGTTATTTAACCTTCAAATTGTGAATGGGGACTCATACAGAGAAACTGCACTTACAAGAATGATTCGTTCATACCCTATTAAGGCACCGAGAGGTGAAATATTAGATACTTATGGCCGCCCTCTTGTTACTAACAGTATGGGCTATTTTATTCAAATACAGAGTATGGATAAACATAATTCAACTCTTAACGAAACAATCAATAAACTTATGAAATTGACTGAAAATTCAGAACTTTCATACATTAATGATTTTCCTATTAAAGAAAATTTCACGCTAAACTTTTCTGATAAGTATTCTGAAAAAGAAAATATCAATGCTTTTAAAAAATGGAAAGAACAAAATGATATTGACAGCAAGCTTTCTGCAAAAGATGTTGTTATGTTTTACGCGGATAAATATAAAATTTCTTCCAAATACCCTGAAGAAGAGCTTTCAAAAATTGTTGCTGTGAGATATACAATGGATTTGAGAGCGTTTACAATAACAAATCCATTTACATTTGCAACAGATGTTGATATGGTAACTGTTCAAATAGTAAAAGAACATTCATTTGAACTTCCTGGAGTTAGTGTTGAAATTGAACCTATAAGGCAATATGTAAACGGAAATATGGCGGCTCATATTTTAGGCAGAATCGGAATTATATATGCAGAAGAATATGAGACTCTTAAAGAGCAAGGCTATGGAATGAATGATTTTATTGGAAAAGACGGTCTTGAGCGAGTACTGGAAAAATATTTAAAGGGAAATGACGGGTATAAAAAAGTTGAACAGACCAAGAACGGAAATGTCTCACAGATACTTAGCGTTAAGGAGACAGAAACACCCAATTATGCTGTTTTGACATTGGACAGTAAGCTCCAAAAGGTTACTGAAGAGGCGTTAAAGACTCAAATTGCAGAGACAGCAAAGAATAAGGGAGTTGACTGTGTCAGCGGAGCTGCTGTTGCTGTTGATATTTCAACAGGCGGAGTTCTTGCTATGGCATCGTATCCTGATTATAACCCTCAGGAATATACGAAGAATTATACCGAACTTTCAAAAAACACGGCAAAACCTTTATTTAACCGTGCTTTAGACGGTGCATATACACCGGGGTCAACCTTTAAACCTTTAACATCAATTATGGCGCTTGAAGAGGGCGTTATTACACCTAACACGATTATAGAAGATTTAGGTATATACAAATATTATGCTCCATCTTATCAACCGACTTGTCTTATATGGAAGAGTTCAGGAACAACGCACGGGCCTATTAATGTATCTCAGGCCATTGGTAAATCGTGCAATTACTTTTTCTATGAAATAGGAAGACTTGGAAAAATAGAAAAAATAAATGAATATGCTAAACGGTTTGGTCTTGGTGAGTTAACAGGAATTGAACTTTCTGAAGCATCAGGTATTGTTGCGGGGCCAAAATACAGAGAAAAACTTAATATGGAGTGGTATCCCGGTGATACACTTCAGGCGGCAATAGGACAATCTGATAATATGTTCACTCCTGCACAGCTTGCCAGTTATGTTGCTACAATAGTCAATAAAGGAAAAAGATATAAGCTTCATCTTATTAATGAGGTCAAGCAATATGAAACCGGCGAAACAATCTATAAGAGTGTTCCCGAGATTATATCCGATTATCCTATTTCAGATTCTACTTTAAATGCAGTTAAAGATGGAATGAGAAGAGTAACAGAAGATGGAACAGCAAGCTCTGTTTTCGCTGATTTTCCCATAGAAGTTGCGGGTAAGACCGGAACTGCAGAGGTTACAGGTGGTAGTGATACAGTTTTGTTTGTAGGGTTTGCTCCATATGATAATCCTCAAATTGCAGTTGCTGTTGTACTTGAACACGGTGCAACAAGTAGTTATGCGGCCAAGGTTGCAAGAAGTATGTATGAGTGCTTCCTTGGAACATCATATGTTAATGATGAAGTTATGCCATATAATAGTCTTTTGAGATAACAGATTTAAAAGGGATATAAATCAAGTGACATATTATTTTTACTAATAAACTAAAAATGTTCTTACAAAGGCTATTAGTTATTAAAAATATTTTGACATTTGCGGTATTTTATGATAATATGTAGTGGGATAAAGCTTTAAAGGATTTAATATTTGGAGGACTGTTAATGTCACAATATAATTCAAAGGTTATAGTTGTCACATCCGGTAAGGGTGGAGTTGGAAAAACAACAACTACTGCAAACCTTGGGGTTGGGCTGTCTAAGCTTGGTAAAAAGGTTTTACTTATAGATACAGATATCGGCCTTAGAAATTTGGATATTGTTTTAGGACTTGAAAATTCTATTGTATTTGATTTGGTTGATATAATTAATGGTGTCTGCAATATAAAAAAAGCGATTATTAAAGATAATCGTTATGAAGGTCTTTTTATTATCCCGGCTGCACAGTCAACAGATAAGAATGTTATTACTGCTGAGCAGATGAAAGATGTTTGTGAAAAGCTTAAAGAATATTTTGACTATATTCTTATTGATTGTCCTGCAGGAATAGAACAAGGGTTTAAAAATGCAATTGCAGGTGCGGATACGGCGATTGTTGTTGCAACTCCTGATATTTCATCAATTAGAGATGCTGACAGGATTATTGGCTTGCTGGAAGAAAATGATTTAAATGAACATTATCTTCTCCTTAACAAATTAAAACCTGAACTTGTAAAAAAAGGATATATGATGAATATTGATGAAATACTTGATATAATCGGCATAAGTCTTATTGGAATAGTTGTTGATGAAGAGGATGTTATTATATCAGGCAACAGGGGAGAAACTGTTGTTACCAATAATAAATCAATGGCAGGACAGGGATATAGAAATATAGTCAGAAGATTAAATGGCGAAGATGTTTTAATTATGGATTTTGAAAAAAAGGGATTTTTCGGAAGAATGAGAAATTTCTTTAAAGGATAGTGAAAATCTTTATTTGGGGGAATAATAGATGAATATTGCATTGATAGCACATGACAAAAAGAAAGAACTCATGGTAGATTTTTGTATTGCTTATAAAGGTATTTTGCAAAAACATAATCTTTGTGCAACTGGTACTACAGGCAGTATGATTGTTGATTCGACGGGGCTTCAAGTTAGTAATTTTTTATCTGGTCCTCAAGGCGGAGATCAACAAATCGGAGCGAGAATTGCATATAATGAAATAGATCTTGTATTATTTTTCAGAGATCCTCTCACAGCAAATTCTCAGGAACCTGATGTTACTGCTTTGTTCAGACTTTGTGATATACATAATATACCTCTTGCTACAAACATTGCTACAGCAGAAGTTTTAATAAGAGGACTAGATCGTGGTGATCTTGATTGGAGAGATATTGTCAATCCCAAGCAAAGATAAAATTTTTATAAATCAGTCAATTAAATAGTCATTTTCGTCAAGCTTTGAAATATTGACTGATCTTTTTTTTGGTGGACGTTTCAATAATCTGTTGTAATCATATTTTTTGCATACGTGTTTTGCGGAAACAAGTCCTTTTTTTTGACACATAACATCATCTGTGTTACTTAGCGGTTTACCGAATTTACATGTTGCACAATTTTTTGATACATCAAGATTATTTGAATATAGATTAAATTTTTTCTTAAACATTATATTTGCCTGCTTTCTTAATAAGATAGCATAATTATATAATATATGACAGAAAAAATCAATATAGGATTTATTTTTTAGATTGGAGAACGAATGATGAGTTACAAAAAGCTGTTTACTTCGGAGTCAGTAACCGAAGGACATCCCGATAAAATATCTGATCTTATTTCGGATGCAATTTTAGATGAAATCATAAAACAGGATAAAAATGCCAGAGTTGCTTGTGAAGTTACTGTGACAACAGGTCTTGTTATGGTTGTTGGAGAAATAACAACAACCGCTAATTTTGATGTTCAGGAAATTGTCAGAAACACTGTTAAAGAAGTTGGTTATGACAATGCAAAATATGGTTTTGATTGCAACACTTGTGCAGTTATTTCTGCTCTTGACAAACAGTCTCAGGATATTGCACTCGGGGTTGACAAGGCTCTTGAATTTAAAGAAAGCAATTCAGGAGAAGGACTTGGTGCAGGTGATCAGGGTATGATGTTTGGTTACGCTTGTGACGAAACTGAAGAATATATGCCGATGGCCATTTATCTTGCTCACAATATGGCAAGAAAGCTTACTGAAGTGAGAAAATCAGGTAAGCTTCCATATCTTCGTCCTGACGGTAAAACACAGGTTACAGTTGAATATAATGATGATAACACAGTTAAAAGAATAGATACAGTTGTTGTTTCAAGTCAGCATGATGAAAGCATAGATATTGAGAAACTAAGAAAAGATATCAGGGAATATGTTATTAATGCAATTATTCCTGCTGAGTTAATGGATGATGAAACAAAATTCTATATTAATCCTACAGGCAGATTTGTTATTGGCGGTCCGCAGGGGGACTCAGGACATACAGGCAGAAAGATAATTGTTGACACATATGGCGGATATGCAGCACATGGTGGCGGTGCATTTTCTGGAAAAGACCCGACAAAGGTTGACAGAAGTGCAGCTTATGCAGCAAGATATGTAGCTAAAAATATAGTTGCAGCTGGACTTGCAAAAAAATGTGAGGTTCAGCTTGCCTATGCAATCGGAGTTGCACAGCCGGTATCTTTAAATATAAACACATACGGAACATCAAAAGTTAGTGAAGAAGTTTTGTGTGATTTAGTGTTTAAGAATTTTGATTTAAGTCCTGGCGGGATTATTGACACTTTAGAGCTTAGAAATCCCATATATAAGCAGACAGCAGCTTACGGTCATTTTGGAAGAAGTGATATTAAGCTTCCATGGGAGAAAACCGATATGGCTGATATTTTAAAAAAATCTATTTAACTATATAAAGTTTGTTCTTTTGAGCAATAATATATAATAAATTTATTACGGAGGCGACAGATTATGAATATAAATGAAAAAGAATTAAATTCTGCACTTATTCCTGAAGAAACAGAAAATGGAGTTTATATATCCGATGACGTTATATCAACGATTTCTTCTGTTGCAGCAAAGAGTGTTAAGGGTGTATTTGGTATGTACACATCACTTACAGGTGGTTTTGCCGAATTTTTAGGAAAAAAGAATAGTTCAAAAGGTGTTAAATCTGTTATTGAAGGTAAAAATTGTGAAATTGATCTTTATATTATTGTTGAGTATGGAGCAATAATTCCGGATATATGCTGGGAAATTCAGGATAAGGTAAAAAGCGATGTTGAAGCTATGACGGGATTAAATGTAACAGCAGTTAATGTTAATGTAGAAGGCGTTAATGTTGTTAAACCTGCTGAGAAAGAAGAAAACGTGTCAGACTCTGAAGAGTAGATTGAAACTCTTTTACGGAAGGATAAAAAATTATAAAATGAAAAGAACAAAAGCTCGTGAATATGCATTTATATTATTATTTGAATATAAGTTTCAACCTGATGAAATTGAAGAAATATTAGAAGATTTTATAAAAGAATTTAAACCTTCTGATCAGGAAGAATATATCAGAAATGTTGTGTGCAGTTTTCTTAAAAACCGTGACAAAATTGATTCTATGATTAATGATGCATCTATTGAATGGAGTATGGAGAGGATTTCAGCAGTTAATTTGTCTGTGCTCCGTCTCTCGGTATGTGAAATGCTTTTTCTTGATGATATTCCTTCAATGGTTTCTCTTAATGAAGCAATTTCTATCGGGAAAATATATAGCGGAGAAGAGAATGCTTCATATTTAAACGGTGTTTTATCAAATATAATGCACAAAATTGAGGAAGAAAAAAATGTGTAAGCAACTTTTTATAGGTATAGACACAAGTTGTTATATGACATCCATAGCATGCCTTTTTGATGATAAAGTTGTTCAATACAGAAAATCTGTTGAAGTAAAAAAAGGAAATTGTGGGCTCAGACAATCTGAAGCCCTTTTTCAGCATATTAAGAGCTTACCGATTTTATTTGAGTCTTTTGAAAAAGATTTTAATATTAAAGATTATGAAATTCCTTGTGTTTCAGTTAGTACGACACCAAGGTCAGTTGACGGATCATATATGCCTGTTTTTTTAGCAGGATACGGACAGGCAAAAATACTTTCATCTGTTCTTGGAGCAAAACTTTTTGAAACATCACATCAGGATGGACATATAATGTCTGTTATATATACAGAAAAAGAATATTCTCTTTTGAACGAGCCATTTTTATCTGTTCACCTGTCGGGTGGAACAAGCGAAATTCTTCTTTGTGAGTTTTCTGATAATAAATTTAAAACTAAGATTGTCGGCGGAACAAAGGATTTACCTGCTGGACAATTTATTGACAGAATAGGAGTTCTTTCAGGATATCCATTTCCTGCAGGTAAATATGTTGACTCTGACGCATGTATGTATTCAGGAGAAACATATAAAAGCAATCTATCTGTCAGTGATGGTTTTTTTAATTTTTCAGGAGAAGAAACGAAAATAAGAAGATTTTTTTTTGATAACAAAATTAGTAAAGAAGAAGCATCCTTTATGACAATGCATTTTATTTCTGAAACATTAAAAAGGGCAGTTTCTGATTTAAAGAAAAAATATAAAGTGAAAAAGGTTATTATGGCAGGCGGTGTATCCTCAAGTAAATATCTAAGAGAATGTTTTTCGGATATGTCTGGAATTATATTTTCATCTCCTGAGTATTCTGGAGATAACGCAGTTGGTGTTGCTGCTCTTGGTAAGTTATACACCTTAGGTTTGGAGTGATAAATATAGATAAAAATTTTTTAACTATAACAGAACTTAATTTATACATTAAGGGAATATTTGATGAAAATCCTATTCTTTCAACTGTTACGTTAAAAGGAGAAATATCAAATTTTAAAAATCATTCTACAGGACATATGTATATGTCTTTAAAAGATGAAAATAGTGTTATAAGAGCGGTTATGTTTCGTTATGCTGCGTCTAAGCTTAAATTTGTTCCTGAAAACGGGATGAAAGTTATTGTAAGAGGAAAAGTTTCTGTTTATGAAAGAGATGGGCAGTATCAGGTTTATATAGACAGTATGGAACAGGACGGACAAGGGGCAAGGTATTTAGCTTTTGAAAAATTAAAAGCAAAGCTTTTAAGTGAAGGATTATTTGATGCTAAATATAAAAAGTCTCTTCCAAAGTATCCTAAAAAAATAGGTGTTGTAACAGCTCCAACGGGTGCTGCAATCAGGGATATTTTAAATATTTTATCAAGGCGGTTTAAGTTTTCTGATGTTGTTTTATATCCTGTGCTTGTGCAAGGGGAAAATGCAGCAAAAAGTATTGTTACAGCTATAGAATATTTTAATGAAAAAAATGATACAGATGTCCTTATTGTAGGCAGAGGCGGGGGATCAATTGAGGATCTCTGGGCTTTTAATGAAGAAATTGTTGCAAGAGCTATTTTTGAAAGTCATATTCCTGTTGTTTCTGCAGTTGGACACGAAATTGATTTCACTATCTCCGATTTTGTTGCAGACCTTAGAGCTCCAACGCCGTCGGCTGCTGCAGAGCTTGTTGTTCCAGACCAAAAAGAACTTATGGATAAATTCGGAAATGTTTATATACGGCTAAATAATTGTATTAAGCGTTATATGGAAAACCAAAGACTTAATTTAAAATATTATTCCGACAGACCGTATTTTAAGAATCCAACATTGAAAATAAATGAGCAAAGAATGTATCTTGATAGCTTAGTTAAGGATATAGAAAATTTGAGTAACGCCATATTAAACGAAAAGAAAAAGTCGTTTGGTGTTGCCGTTTCAAAGCTTGAGGGACTTAGCCCTCTTGGAACTCTTTCAAGAGGCTTTTCACTTGCTTTTTCCGAAAAAGGGGAGCTTATTAAGTCTGTAAATGATGTTAAGTCTAACGATAGAATTGATATAAGACTTAAAGATGGTATTATAAACACAACTGTTAATTAAGGAGTGAAATATATGTCTTTAAATAAAGGTATTTTTGAAGAAAATTTAAAAGAGCTTGAACAAACAGTAAAAAAGCTGGAGGAAGGGAATGTTTCCCTGGATGAAATGCTTTCGCTTTTTGAGAATGGAATAAGGCTTACAAAAAGCTGCACTGCACAACTTGATGAAGCAGAACAAAAAATTAATATTCTACTTAAAAGTGAAAATGGTGAGCTTAGCGAAGTAGAATTTGAGGGGTTAAAAGAACAAATATGATTTTTTCTGATAAATTTAGTGAATATCAGGAACTTATAAATAAAGAGCTTGAATTGATGCTTGCAGTTTGTGATGTTCCTGAAAAAAAAGTTTATGATGCAATGAATTACAGCTTAATGGTTGGGGGTAAACGTATAAGACCGATTCTTTCCCTTGCTTTTTGTGATATGCTTGGTGGGAACCTTAAAAATGCCCTCACAGTTGGTTGTGCTATAGAATGTATCCATACATATTCACTTATTCACGATGATCTTCCCTGTATGGATAATGATGATTTAAGAAGGGGAATGCCAACCTGTCACAAAGCTTTTGATGAAGCAACTGCAACTCTTGCAGGTGACGGACTTTTAAACTTTGCATTTGAAAGATTGTCAGACCTTAGTTTATATGAAAATATACTTCCTGATAAAATTTTAAATGTTATAAATTATATTGGGACTTGCTCAGGAGCATCAGGGATGATTGGAGGTCAGATTATAGACCTTGAATTTGAAGATAAAGAAATAACAGATATAGAAATGTTAAAGCATCTTCACTCTAAAAAAACAGGGGCACTAATCCGTTGTAGTTCTGTTGCAGGGGTGATTGTCGCAGGAGGAGTTGAAGATGATATAAAAAAGGCAGAAGAGTTTTCCGAGTATCTTGGACTTGCTTTTCAGATAAAAGATGACATTTTGGATTATGAGGGTGACGAATCACTTCTTGGAAAACCAATTGGCAGTGATGCGGAAAACTGTAAATCTACATATGTTTCTGTTCTTGGAATAGATAAGGCTAAGGAATTACTTTCTATATACACAGAAAAAGCGAAAACGTCATTATCTTTATATGGAGACAAGGCAAAATTTTTGGTAGAGCTTTCAGATTATCTGTTATACAGAAATAACTAAAGGAATTTTTATTTATGTCAGCAAAGATATTTAATGTTTTAAAAGGCACTCCTGCGTATAAAGCAGGTATAAGAAAAGGAGATACGCTTATATCTATCAACGGAAATCCTATTGTGGATTATCTTGATTATATGTATCACAGTTCAGGAGAAAGTCTAACTCTTGAACTTGGGGATAGAAGTGTGTTTATAGATAACACTGATTATATGCCTCTTGGGATTGAATTTGAGTCACTTCTTATTGATAAGCCTATGTCCTGCAGGAATAAGTGTATTTTTTGCTTTATTGACCAGTTGCCGTCCTGTATGAGAGAAAGCTGTTATTTTAAGGATGATGATTACAGATTATCATTTTTACAAGGGAATTATGTTACTCTAACTAATCTTTCTGATGAAGAGCTTAAAAGAATAGTAGATTATAATATTCCTAGGATAAATGTTTCCGTTCACACAACTAATCCTGAATTAAGGGTTAAGATGCTTAACAATAAGTTTGCAGGGAAAATACTTGAGCAACTCAAAATTTTATCAGAAAGCGGACTTTCAATGAATTGCCAGATTGTTTTATGTAAGGGCATAAATGACGGTGCAGAGCTTGAAAGAACTCTTGATGATTTGTTTGAGTTCTCTGATAGTATAGAGAGTGTTTCGGTTGTTCCCGTTGGTCTTTCTGATTATAGGAGTGGACTATTTAAACTTGAGCCTTTTAATAAGGAGGACTCTATCAAAGTTATAGAGCTTTGCGAGAGACTTCAAAAAAAGTATAAAGAAAAATCAGGTACAAATTTTGTTTATCTGTCAGATGAATTTTATATAATGGCTGAAACTGAGTTTCCTGAATTTGATGAGTATTTTGGATTTCCGCAAATTGAGAACGGAGTTGGACTTTGTGCGTCTTTACTTGAGGAATTTGAAGATGCTGTGAATATGTCTGATAACTGTAATGTTTTAAACGAAAAATGTATTGTAACAGGGGAGCTTTCATATGATTTCATATGTTCACTTGTTGAAAAACTTGGTACAGACAAAATAAAGGTTTATAAGATAAAGAACAACTTTTTTGGCGAGAAAATTACAGTTTCGGGACTTTTGGTTGGAAGAGATATAGTCGAGCAACTGAAAGAAAAAACTCTTCCGGAATATATGATAATAACTAATTCAATGCTTAGACACGATGAAGATGTTTTTCTTGATAATATGACTGTTTCTGATGTTGAAAAAGCCTTGAATGTTAAAATTAAATCCGTGAATAATGATGGATTTGAACTTTTTGATGCACTTATTGACTAAACATTTTTACTTGAAAGGAGAATTATTATGAAACCGGTTGTTGCGGTTGTTGGAAGACCAAATGTTGGTAAATCAACTCTTTTTAATAAAATTGCCGGAAAACGCATATCTATTGTAGAAGATACTCCCGGAATAACAAGGGACCGTATTTTTGCAGATGCAGAATGGCTTGGAAAAGAATTCACTTTAATAGATACAGGTGGTATAGAACCTAATACAGATGATATTATTTTATCACAGATGCGAAATCAAGCAACACTTGCTATTGATATGGCAGATGTTATTTTGTTTATTGTTAATGTTCGTGACGGACTTACTGCTGCAGATGCTGATGTTGCAGCTATGCTACAAAAGTCAGGAAAGCCCGTTATTCTAGTATGTAATAAGGTGGATAATCCGGGCAAACCGCCTCTTGAAGCTTATGAATTTTATAATCTTGGAATAGGAGATCCCGTTATGGTTTCATCTATTCATGGACTTGGTGTCGGGGACCTTCTTGATATGGTTGTTGATTATTTTCCAAAAGAATATGATACCGACGAGGAGGAAGGAGCTATCTGCGTTGCAGTTGCGGGTAAACCAAATGCTGGTAAATCTTCTCTTGTGAATAAAATTTTGGGAGAAGACCGAGTTATTGTAAGTAATATTCCTGGCACAACTAGGGATGCTATTGACAGTGAAATAACAGTTGATGGTCAAAAGTATATTTTTATTGATACTGCAGGTATGAGAAAACGCGGTAAAATTAATGAAAATGTTGAAAGATACAGCGTAGTAAGAGCATTAAATGCCGTTGAACGTGCAGATGTTTGTGTTATCCTTATTGATGCAAATGAAGGTGTAACCGAACAGGATACAAAAATTGCAGGTTACGTTCATGAGCAGGGAAAAGGTGTTATTTTAGCAGTTAATAAATGGGATATTGTTGAAAAGGAAACAAACACAATGTCCGAATTTAAGAAGAGATTAAAAGAGGGATTTAATTTTATGATGTATGCTCCACCTGTTTTTATATCTGCAAAGACAGGTCTTCGTGTTGACAATTTGTTCTCAATGATTAAAAGTGTTAAAGAACAAAACGAAAGGCGTATATCAACAGGTCTCTTAAATGATGTTATCAATGATGCGATAGCGCTTGTTCAGCCACCGTCTGATAAAGGAAAAAGGCTAAAGATATACTATGCAACCCAGGCAAGCACAAAGCCTCCGACTTTTATTCTTTTTGTTAATAATGCAGAACTTGCTCATTATTCATATGTCAGATACCTTGAAAATAAAATAAGGGAAACTTTTGGATTTGAAGGAACACCGATTAAGTTCATTATTCGTGAAAAAGGCGAAAAAGCTGGCATTAATTAATAGGAGATTATTATGTACGTTATAGTTACACTTTTAATAGGATATTTGATAGGCAGTATCAATTCATCAATAATTATTGGAAAAATTTTAACAGGAAAAGACTTAAGAGATTTTGGAAGCGGAAATGCTGGTGCTACAAATGCCTTAAGAGTGCTTGGAAAAAAGGCTGGGATTTTAACTTTTGTTTTTGATGCATTAAAGGCTGTTATTGCTATCTTAATTTGTCAAAATATTTTTAAGGATAATAAGGAAATAGCAATTTATTTATCAGGAATTGGAACCGTTCTTGGACATAATTATCCATTATGGTTTAAATTCAAGGGCGGGAAAGGAATTGTTGTTTCTGTTGTAACGATTTTCTTTGCTGATTGGAAAATCGGGCTTTTGATTTTTGTTATATCACTATTGATAATGATTATTTCAAGGTATGTGTCACTTGGCAGTGTTATGGGAAGTATTCTCCTTATTATCTTAGCGTTTATATTTAAAATAGATAATATTCCGTATATTGTATATGCTTTAATCTTATCATTCCTTGCTATATTCAGACACAGAGCAAATATATCGAGACTTATTAGCGGGACAGAAAATAAACTGAATTTTTCAAAAAAAATAGATAAAACGGAGGAATAAAAATGGCTAAGATCGGAATACTTGGTTCAGGTGGTTGGGGAACAGCCATTGCGATAATGCTTTCCAATAATGGGCATAACGTAGTTTTATGGTCTTTTTCTAAAGAAGAAAAAGAAGATCTTGCAAGATACAGAGAAAATAAACCATATCTTCCTGGAGTTAAGATCCCTGAAAATGTTTCATTTACGAATGATATTTCAGAATGTGCTGATACCGACGTTGTTGTTATGGCTACTCCGTCTCACGGAGTGAGAACTACAGCAAGGCTTTTTTCTGAATTTGCAAAGGATGATACAATTATTTTAAATATTTCAAAAGGTATTGAAGATGATACATACAAAACATTATCAGTTGTTTTAAAAGAAGAACTTCCAAATTGCAGAATTGCCGTTATGTCAGGGCCAAGCCATGCAGAAGAAGTTTCCAGAGGAATCCCCACAACAAACGTTGTTGCATCTGAGTGGAAAGGCGTTCCTGAATATATACAGGATATGTTTATGAATCCGTCATTTAGATTATATACAAACACAGATGTTCTTGGGGTTGAACTTGGTGGTTCACTTAAGAATGTTTTTGCTCTTTGCTGTGGGATTCTTGATGGTGTTGGCTTTGGAGATAATACAAAAGCTGCCTTAATGACAAGGGGGCTCCTTGAAATGACGAGACTTGGTGTGAAAATAGGAGCAAAGCCAAGCACATTTTCAGGCTTATCCGGTATGGGAGATTTGATTGTTACTTGCACAAGTATGCACTCAAGAAATAGAAGAGCCGGTATTTTGATAGGACAGGGAATGTCTGCTGATGAGGCCCAGAAGGAAGTTAAAATGGTTGTTGAGGGCATAAAAAGCTGTAGGGCGGCAAAAGAGCTTGCTGATAAGATTGGAGTAGAGATTCCAATTATTAATGAAACATATAAAGTTTTGTTTGAGGGCGAATCAGTAAGGGATGCAGTTTCAAATCTTATGGGAAGAATGAAAAAAAATGAAACAGAAAATGATTTTTTAAATATTAATTAAAAAAACGGTATAGGCTTTAAAACCTATACCGTTTTTTGGTGGAAGCGACGAGAATTGAACTCGTGTCCGAAGCTCTATACTCATGGTGCAACTACGAGCGTAGTTTGTGTTTTAAATTCCCGATTTTATAAAGAACACAAACAATCTTTATAAATCGGTAGCTTCATAAATTCATAGTTTAATCAAAGCTTTTTAAACTACGTTCACCACTGATTTGATGCCCTGTCTGTCAGTCGTGGTTAACTAACAGAGGACAGCTGCACGATTAGGCAGCGTAAGCTAAATTATTGTTAGCGTTTATATTTATTGTGAACTTTTAACGCAGAGTTCACTGCGGCTCGCTCACCATGCCTCAAAAACCCCGTCGAAACCATTGCGCTCCCTTATCTAAGATTTTCTTTTAAAGCACGATCTATCCTGCGTTTAGATTCTTTTTCTGCAATTGCTTCTCTTTTGTCGTAATCTTTTTTACCTCGACAAACTCCGATTTCAACCTTAACATATGAGTTCTTAAAATACATTCTAAGTGGAATAATTGTATATCCATCCTGACTTGATAAACCAATTAATTTTGAAATCTCTCTTTTATGGAGGAGGAGTTTTCTTTCTCTTAAGGGGTCTTTGTTGAAGATATTACCTTTTTCGTATGGAGAAATATGCATACCTATAATAACCGCTTCTCCTGTTTTTAACGAAACATAACTGTCTCTTAAGTTTACTCTGCCTTCTCGGATGGATTTAACCTCTGTTCCTGCAAGGGAAATGCCTGCTTCATAGGTATCTTCAACAAAATAGTCGTGATAAGCTTTTTTATTCTGTGTAATCTGAGCTGAACTTTTTTTATCCTTAGCCATAATACCCTCCATTGAACAGTATATCCATTTTTACACACAAAATAAACATTTTTAAGTTAAAAATGCTGGAAAAATATTTAATTAAATAAAGACTATCTTAAATCGTTTCTGTTATTCTTTACAATTGCAATACACTGTTCAAGTTCCTGAATTGCACCTGTAACAACATTTTCAACGTTTTCAAGCAAAGTATCTGTGTACTGGAAGCTTGCATCCTTTGTTGCTTTTGCATCTGACATTGCTTTATCCATAATAGCTTTTGCCTGTTCTTTTGCTCCCTTTGTGATTTCGTTTTCGTCAATCATAGAGATAAGACGGTCGTTTGCTTCTTTGATAATTTTGTCAGATTCAGTTTTAGCATCGTTTAAGATATTCTGTCTTTCGTTTTTAATCCATTTTGCCTGATTCAAATCATCAGGAAGCTTGAGTTTAATTTCCTGAATAAGTTCCATAAGTTCATCTTTATCAAGCAGACATCTGCCTGTAAAAGGAACTGTAACCCCTTTGTCAATTATATCCTCAAGTTCATCAAGTAGTTCTAAGGCATCCATTTAATCTTCCTCCTAAATTGTATTACTTAGTATGTATTTTCATACATCTTTCTTTTATTATATCTATAAGTTCGTCAGGAACAAGTCCGTCAAGACTGCCGTTATAACAGGCAATTTCTTTGACAACGCTTGAACTTAAGAACATATATTCAGCACTTGTGGGCATAAATAGTGTTTCAAAATTTTCACATAATTTTCTGTTTGTTAATGCCATCTGGAATTCATACTCAAAATCAGAGACAGCACGAAGACCCTTTAAAACGAAGTCTGCTTTATTTTCTGCTAAAAAATCAACAAGAAGACCGGAAAAGCAAGCAACCTCAACATTTTTTAAATTCTTTGTAACCTTTTTTATAAGCTCGACTCTTTCTTCAGCAGAAAACATAGGAGATTTACTGCTGTTAGTAAGCACGCCAACGATAACCTTGTCGAAAAGTTTTGATGCTCTTGATATAATGTCCAAATGACCATTAGTGCACGGGTCAAAGCTTCCTGGATATACTGCTGTCTTCATAATGTATTCCTCATTTTTATTTTAATTTGTATATCAAAACAAGTGTTTTACCATACTTTGCATTTTTAATACATTCAAAATAACTGTTTTCAGGTAATTCACCATCGTATTCTGTTTCTGCAATAATAATTCCGTTTTCTGATAAAATATTTTGTTTGTATATATAATCAAATGATTTTTTTAATAAACCCTTGTTGTAAGGAGGGTCAAGAAAAATAATATCGTACTTTGTTTTGCAGGAGTTCAAAAAATCAAATGCATCTTTTTTTATAAGGTCAGCTTTTTCTGATAGCCTTGCTTTTTCAATATTTTTTTTAACTGTTGAAAAAGACATTAAATTATTTTCTACAAATGTGCATTTTTGGCAACCACGGCTTAGAGCCTCTATGCCAAGTGCACCGCTGCCTGCAAATAAATCAAGAACATTATCGCACGGAATGTAGGCCTGAATTATGTTAAAAATTGATTCTTTTACCCTGTCTGTTGTAGGTCTTGTATCGAGTCCATCAGGAGATGTAAGTTTAAGACCGCGGGCAGAACCGCTGATTACTCTCATTTATAACCTCTTTAAACATTATATATATACATTATATATTTTATATTATTTTAAGAATTTGTCAAGTGTTATTAATAAAAAAAACAAAAAAACACCCCATCAATGCCGTAAAAGAGAGAGTGTAAAAACCTGCTTTGCAGGTGGGTCATTTCCCGAAAACATTACAAGTCCACTGGCAGTTTTTTAAAAAAACAGGAGGCATGTGCGCCGCTTCCGGAGATAATATCCCTTGTTATACTTGTTGGTTTTACATTGCGTCATCTTTTACGAACACCACAGGGCAGTAATTATATTACCACAGATTATTAAAAATATCAAGAGAAAGTGCAAATTAAAATAAAAAATATATGGAATAAAAGTCTGTCTTTGCATAATCTGTAAAATTTAAAATATATATATAAATTTTCTTTAAATTTTAAATAAAATTGTTGCAATTTGATAAAAAATAAGATATAATAGATACTGATACATTATGGAGGTGTTAATTTTGCAAAATAGAATTTTCCAGAATACATGTAATCAGCTTAAAAAGGATATACATAGAAAAATTGGCGTTTTTGATGAAAATGGATATGTTATTGCATGTAGCGATGAAATGAAAGTTGGTTCTCACAACGAAGGTATTTCTGCTTATTTTGAAAATAATATAGGTGATCGCAGTGTTGGCGGTTACAGCTATCGAAAGATAGAGACTTATAACAAAACGGAGTATGTTGTTTTTTGCGAAGGGGAAGATGAAATAGCCAAGGGCTATTGTGCCTTTCTAGGTACACATCTTATTGCTATAAAGCAGTATTATGACGAAAAATATGACAGAAACAGCTTTATTAAAAATATTATTATGGATAATATTCTTCCAAGTGATATTTTATACAGAACAAGAGAACTTCGTCTTTCAGTTGAAGCTCCAAGAATTGTTTTTCTTATAAGAACTCAAAAATCTGACGAGGTTTCTGTTGCTGAATTTCTTCAAAATATTTTCCCTGATAAATCTCAGGATTTTGTTGTCAGAGTTGATGATAAAGATATTGCTGTTATCAGCGAAGTTAAGGCTAATTCAAAAGAAGAAGATATTCTTAAAACTGCAAAGGAACTTCATGACACAATCAGCTCAGAAGCATTGCTTAAGGTTTCGATTGGTATTTCAACAGTTGTAAATACTATTCAGGAACTGGCAAGAGCTTATCGTGAAGCGAGAATTGCTCTTGAAGTTGGAAAAGTTTTTGACACAGAAAAGAACGTTATTAGCTATGATAATCTTGGAATAGGAAGACTTATTTATCAGCTTCCCACAACGTTGTGTGAACTATTTTTGAATGAAGTTTTCAAAAAGGAATCAATAAATGTTCTTGATAGCGAAACATTATATACTATTCAGAAATTCTTTGAAAACAACCTTAATGTATCCGAAACATCAAGAAAACTTTTTGTTCATAGAAATACTCTTGTTTACAGACTAGATAAAATCAAAAAGCTTACAGGTCTTGACCTTCGTGAGTTTGATGATGCTATTATCTTTAAAGTTGCAATGATGGTTAATAAATATTTAACATCAGAACCAACAAGAATGTAAGTTTTTATTTTAAATTTCAGGAAGGGCTACTTCTTTTATGATAGAATTTAAAAATGTTACTAAAATATACGAGACAGGGCATGTAAAAGCTCTAGATAATATATCTTTTAAAATAAATAAGGGTGAGTTTGTTTTTCTTGTCGGACCTTCAGGTGCAGGAAAATCCACTTTAACAGAGCTTATAATCAAGGAGGAGCTTCCTACAGAGGGAGAAATTAGTGTTTGTGGTTATAACCTGAATACTCTCCCCAAAAACAAAATTCCCATTTTAAGAAGAAGTATAGGAATGGTTTTTCAGGATTTTAGACTTTTACCAAATAAAACAGTTTATGATAACATTGCTTTTGCAATGATGGTTACAGGAGCACAAAAAAGAGAAATAAGAAGAAGTGTTCCCAATGTTCTTGCATTGGTTGGTCTTTCTGGAAAAGCAAAGATGCTTCCAGGACAGCTATCGGGCGGAGAACAACAAAGAGTTTCACTTGCCAGAGCTTTGGTTAATAAACCACCCGTTATTATTGCAGACGAGCCTACGGGTAATCTTGACGTTCAGACATCTGACGAAATTATGAAATTGTTCGAGAGAATTAATGAAAAGGGTACAACCATTGTTATGGTTACACACTCTGAAAAAATAGTAAATGATATGCATAAGCGCGTAATTCAACTTGAGAATGGCGTAGTTGTCAGAGATGAAGAGAATG
>JAZSOT010000063.1:0-40500 GCA_045537065.1 Clostridia bacterium
ATTTCTTGTCTTCCTAAGACCGCTTGGCCTCCGACTTACTAAGTGGGAGGGTTTTATACCCGAATGTACCACAGGAGGTAAATTAAATGAAACACGGTAAAAAATATATTGATAGCGCTAAAACTATTGAAAGCGCAAAACTTTATGATGTAGACGAAGCGTTCGGTCTTGTTATCGACACCGCTAAGGCTAAGTTTGATGAAACTGTAGAACTTCACGTTCGTTTAGGCGTTGATCCCAAACAAGCAGATCAACAAGTAAGAGGCGTTATCGTTCTTCCCAACGGAACTGGTAAAAACGTTAGAGTTTTAGTTTTCGCAAAAGAAGCAAAAGCTGATGAAGCAAGAGCTGCAGGTGCAGACTTCGTTGGTGCTGAAGACTTAGTTCAGAAAATTCAGTCTGAAAACTGGTTTGACTTTGATGTTGTTGTTGCAACTCCTGATATGATGGGTCTTGTAGGTAGAATAGGTAAAACTCTTGGTCCTAAGGGTCTTATGCCTAACCCAAAAGCAGGAACAGTTACACCTGATGTTACCCGTGCGGTAGCTGAAATTAAATCAGGTAAAATTGAATACAGACTTGATAAAACAAATATTATTCACTGCCCAATCGGTAAAGCTTCTTTCGGTAAAGAAAAGCTTGCTGAAAACTTTAACGCTCTTATGGGTGCTATTATTAAAGCTAAACCGGCAGCTGCCAAAGGTCAGTATTTAAAATCTGTTTCAGTGGCTTCTACAATGGGCCCTGGCATTAAGCTTAACACAAACAAACTTGAAGGTTAATAAATTTTAAGATTTTTATTGACATTTTGTTTGGTATGTGTTATACTAGGCTATGTTATTTGAATATTCCGCAGACAGCAGGTGGATTTTTCCTTAAATTCCTGCCGAGGAGATTTTTTAAAATAGTATTTTTATAGTTTATTTACTATGGTTTAAATCCCTCGCGTTCTGCGTGGGATTTATTTTTTGAAAGGAGGAAACTCAAAAATGCCAAGTGAGAAAATATTAAACGAGAAGAAAGCTGTTGTCAGCGCTTTAGTTGAAAGATTAAAGGGTGCTCAGGCAGGTGTTATTGCCGACTACAGAGGTCTTACCGTTGCTCAGGATACCGAGCTTCGTAAAAAGCTCAGAGAAGCAGGCGTTGAATATTCAATTGTTAAAAACACATTGACACGCTTTGCTGCTAATGAAGTTGGACTAGAAGGTCTTGATCCTATTCTTCATGGACCAACTGCTCTTGCTACAAGCACAACTGATGTTGTTGCTCCTGCAAAAGTTTTAGTTGAATTTGCAAAAAATAATGAACAGCTTGAAATCAAAGCTGGTTTCGTTGACGGAAAGGTTATTGACGCAAACGAAGTTAAGGTTTACGCAAGTATTCCTTCAAAAGAAGTTCTTATTTCCAAAATGCTTGGAAGCTTGCAGGCTCCTATCGGAAGTCTTGTTAGAACTTTGGATGCTGTTGCTAAAAGAGAAGACGCTGCAGCTGAATAATTATTAAATAATAATTAAGTTAAATTATAAAATTTTATTTTATGGAGGATAAAAAAATGGCTGATATAGCAAAATTAGTTGAAGAAATCAAAACACTTACATTATTAGAAGTTAACGACTTAGTTAAAGCTTTAGAGGAAGAATTTGGCGTTAGTGCTGCTGCTCCTGTTATGGTTGCTGGCGGTGCTGCTGCTGGTGCTGCTGATGGCGGTGCAGAAAAAACAGAATTTGATGTTGTTCTAGCTGACGCTGGTGCAAACAAAATCAAAGTTATCAAAGTTGTTAGAGAAATCACAGGTCTTGGTCTTGCTGAAGCAAAGGCTGCTGTTGATGGCGCTCCTAAGACTCTTAAAGAAGCAGTTTCTAAGGACGATGCTGAAAAATTCAAGGCTCAGCTTGAAGAAGTTGGCGCAACTGTTGAACTTAAATAATTATATTAAGTTAATAAAAAACCCTGCCTTTCGGCAGGGTTTTTATTTTGGTTATTTCCTTATATAAATCTTTTCTATATTATGGTATATGTCAGTTTTGGTGGGATAGAGCTTTCCTCCTATATTTTTGCTATATAGGAGAACCAAATCCTCAAATCCTATTCCATAGAACGGTTTTTTCTCATTAAGAATTTTTTCAAACTCCTCAAACTTTATGCTATAATCCTCTTCATCCGGTGCAAGCTGCAAGTTATACTGAGCATTATAAAGTTCTTCATCATCAACTTTAAGCATATTCCCGCTTGCAAACATAAAGGAATAATCAAGCTCAGGGGATATATCAACACTTCCTATAAACATATCAAAGGCTCCGCTTTCTATATTCTTAATATATGTTTCATAGGGGACTTTTTTCACTGCTACCTTCATACCAAATGCGGTTAAATCCTCTGCAATTTTTTTTGCAAACTGCTCTTTCAAATAACTTTCTTCATTTACCAGTATTTCAAACTTCAGGCTTAGATTTTTTTCCTTATTTCTATAACCTGTATTATCCGATTTCCAACCATTTTTCTCAAGCAAATTCCTTGCCTTGTTAAGGTCTTTTTTCTCTTCTTCTCTTTTAGCCGTCATAATCCAGCTATCCTTAAACGGCAATGATGATGGTGTTCCAAAATCCATAACGGAGCTTTTTAAAATCACCTCTCTGTCCAGAACAAAAGAAATCGCATCTCTTACCTCCTTACAGGAAAGAGCCATATCTTTATTGTTATATCCAAGAAAATCAAAATTGCCATATGCATAGGACATAAAATCTGCCGTGTTTGCATCAACAAATTTTCCCCAGTCCTCTTTTTCTGCAGGACACAGAGAAAGCTCTCCTAAAGAGAATGCATACATTGCCGAGTCCTTATCAGGAAGAAGCTTAACCTTTATATAATCAAGATAGACCTCTCCGCCCCACCATTTTTCATTTCTTTTAAGTCGATAAATATTTCCTTCGTTTCTGTTCTCAAAAACAAAGCCTCCCGTTCCGTCAGGCTTAAAATTTTCTTTATCTAGTGGTGTTTCCTGATACTTTATTACAGGAAATTCCAGAAGTGCAGGAAATCTTGAAAGGGGTTTTTGAAGAACAAACTCCACCTGATATTTTGAAATTTCCTTTACTTCCTTGATTTTTTCTATATTATAATAATAGGCGCTTTGAGGGTTTTCTCTTATTGTGTTAACTGAATACACAACATCTTTTGCAGAAAATTCTTCCCCGCTATGGAAACGCACGTTCTTTTTAAGCTCAACAACATATCGTCTGTTTCCGTCATAGCTTGTCCACCCGCTTGCAAGAGACGGGTTTATATTCATATTCTTATCAACCGAAAAAAGTCCGTCATAAACAATATTCAGCATACGAATATTGGCTTTGTTGGTTGATAAAAGAGGACACAAGCTATCGGGTTTAAAAGAATAAATCGTTATAAATCCACCCTTTTCGTGTTTCTCTTCATCCTCTGTTATAACAGTTTCATCAATATTTAAATCATCCCCGCCCTTTTTGTCTCCGCAACCGAATAAAGTTATGGTTAAACAAAAAGCAAGCAATAAAGCAAGTTTTTTCATCATATATTACCTTTCTTAAAGGGAAATAAAAGCACCCATTCTGCCCGTTCTTTCCTTTTGGCTTCTGTAGGAATAAAACACATCATTTTCGCAAACCGTGCATCTTTCTGCAAAATGAATATTTTCTTTTTTTATCCCGGCATCACATAAATTATCTTTTAACATTCGGGGTAAATCCACAAGGTATTTTTCTTCCCCTTTTGCACTTACATACTTTTTATCAAACAGAGATGCTACGTCCCATTTCGTTTCAAAACAGCAAGGACCTATTCCTGCCCCCACTGCAACAATAATATTTTCTTCCTTGCATCCGAAATTTTCTGTCATTATCTTAATAGCTTCTTCAGAGATATTAAGATAAGTTCCCCTCCATCCTGAATGGACTGCAGCAACCGCCTTTTTTTCTTTATCAGCAAAAAGCAGAGGATAACAGTCTGCCGAAAAAACCACAAGAGGAATATCTGCATCCCCTGTTACAAGTCCGTCCGTCTCTTCTATATCACTTGGAGCAGAAACACCTTTCCCTTTATCCTCTTTTGTTATAATACGAATATTTTTTGTGTGCTCCTGCTTTGACGATACTATATTTTCATAATTAAATCCGAAATCTGATGCTACAAGCTTATAATTTTCTATTACATTATCTCTATTATCAGGAACACGAAAGCCAAGGTTAAGCCCCTCTATTTTCCCGTTGCTTACTCCGCCACATTTTGTTGTGAAGCAATTCTTAATGCCAAGGTCTTTTATTTCACTGCATACAAAATATCTTCTGTTATGGCAAAAAACCTCATTAAGCATTTATATTTCTCCCATCAAGATAAATTCGCTCTAAACTGTTTATTTTCCCTGTTTTGTGGTCTATATCAAATACAGCCCCTGAAAACCACACATCTCCCTCCGCTTTATCAAAGCGAAATCTTTTTCTTGTGTAGTACATATCCATTATAATCTCTTTTTTAACTCCAAGAACAGAATCTCGGACTCCTGTCATTCCTAAATCAGTTATATATCCCGTTCCGTTTGGAAGCACCTGCAAATCCACCGTTTGAACATGGGTGTGTGTTCCTGCAACTATATTAACCTTACCATCAAAATAATTTCCAAATGCAAGTTTTTCACTTGTTGCCTCTGCGTGAAAATCAACAACAAACAAATCTGCCTTACCCTCTAAGTTTTTAAGAACCTTTTCAACGGCACGGAAAGGACAGTCTAGAGCATCCATATTTATTCTGCCCTGAGCATTGATAACCGCAATTCTCGTATATCCCAAATCTTCAACAAAATATCCTTCTCCCTGAGTTTCGGGAGGATAGTTTACAGGACGGATAACCCTTTTGTTATCTTCAAGTAGGGCCTCTGCTTCCCTGTTTGCAAAAGTGTGGTTTCCCATAGTTATAACATCTGCCCCTGAATCCAAAAGATTTTCTGCAATTTCCTTTGTTATTCCGTTTGTCTGTGCTGCATTTTCTCCGTTCACAACACAATAATCAATATTGTATTTCTTTTTTATTTTTCTTAAATTGTTATAAACAAACTCTCTGCCGCAGGATGCCACAACATCCCCAACCATTAAAATTCTCATAAACTGTCCTTTCTATATAACAAAAGGGTGTGCTTATTTTTGTCACACCCTTTAAGACTCACTTACATATCATTTTTGTCAGATGAATGAGGAGTATGGAACCACTCACCATCATTTTTCTTAAAAAGGCTTGAAATTCCAATAGGAATCCAGCTAATAAGATAAAATATAAACCCAAAAATATTTTTGAAAATCTCTTTTGTAAGCTTACCGTCTTTATAAAGAGCATATAAAGCCATACCAAGATTTGCAAAAACATACCCCTTAAGCAATGCATAATTTATAGGCTGAGTCCAGAAACTACATAAAACTAAGCTGAGTTCAGGCTTTATTCTGCCTATAATCGTTAAAATATAGATAAAGCACATAACACCTATACATGCAGGGTACAAAGAATCTCCTAGTAAATTCATAACCATATGAAATGGCTTTGGGTTCCTCTCCTTAACCGATTTTTTTAAAAGAGGCTTTATATATTTTCCAAAGGCATCATTAATACCCTGTGCCCATCTCATTCTCTGGTTCCACGAAGTTTCAATACCCAAAGGCTTTTCGTCATACACCACAGCATTATGCTCCCAGGCAACGGGAATATCCTCCATTGCAAGCTTTAAGGTAAACTCTGTATCTTCGGCGAGACATGTTGCTCCCCAGCCAAACCTTTTTATAAGCTCTAAATCAATGGCAAGCCCTGTTCCGCCAAGGCGGGCGCCAAAACCTATATTATCTCTTGATAGCTGAGAGAGACGGTTGCTAAGCCAATACCAAAGAGAATAGGAAAACGTGAGCCAGGAATCATAAGGATTCTTACTGTCAAGATAACCCTGAACCGCTCTTGCACCTGTGTTTATCTTATTATTTATATGATATAAAAAATCCTTATCCACTATGTTATCAGCATCAAAAACCGACACATATTCAAAGCCTTCATCAATTTTAAAAATATAATCAAAGGCATATTCAAGGGCATAGCCTTTCCCTTTTTTATCCATATCGCATCTTTCAATAACTCTCACACCAAAGCTTTTTGCAATTTCAGCTGTTTTGTCGGTGCAGTTATCAGCAATAACAAAAACATTGTATAAATTCTTGGGATAATTAAGCTCTTCAAGACTTTTTAATATTCCTGAAATAACCTTTTCTTCATTATGAGCGGCAACTAAAACCGCAAATTTATTAAATTTATTCTGCCTTATTTCTTTTTTCGGTGTCAAAAACGAAAACAGAGAAATACCAAAATAATATATGCCAACAAATAAAAATGCCAGTTCAATAAAATATATTATGTATTCAATTCCTGTTTTATCCATTTTGACACCTCCTTTTAATTCATCTTACCCAAAGACATATTATACCACCATATGCCATACTTTTCAAGTCCTTTTTATATTTTATGCAATACAAAATTTTTTATTTATACAAAAAATAAGACGGGTCACCGTCTTATTTTAAAAGTTTCTTTACATCATTTTTTTAAGTGTTTCGCCTACTTCCAAAAGGAACTCCTCTGTGTTCACCTTTTTCTTGTTCTCAAGGGTTGAAAGTAGTGCAAGGTCGCCAGTCATAATACCGCTTTCGATAGTTTCAATGGTAGCCTTTTCAAGCTTGTCTGCAAACGCAGAAAGCTCAGGAGTGCCATCAAGCTCTCCTCTTTTTCTGAGTGCACCTGTCCATGCAAATAGTGTTGCAACACTATTTGTTGAGGTTTCTTCACCTTTTAAGTGCTTATAATAATGGCGCTGAACTGTTCCGTGAGCCGCCTCATATTCATAATATCCCTCAGGAGATACCAAAACCGAAGTCATCATTGCAAGACTTCCGTATGCAGTTGCAACCATATCACTCATAACGTCTCCGTCATAGTTTTTGCATGCCCAGATATATCCGCCCTCTGAACGAATAACTCTTGCAACAGCATCATCTATCAAAGTGTAGAAATATTCAATTCCTGTCTCTTCAAATTTCTCTTTATATTCATTTTCATAAACCTCTTCAAAAATATCCTTGAAGTGGTGGTCATATTTCTTTGAAATTGTGTCCTTTGACGCGAACCATATATCCTGTTTAAGCTCAAGCGCATAGTTAAAACAGCTTCTCGCAAAGCTTTTTATTGAATTATCTTTGTTATGTAAGCCCTGAATAATTCCGTCTGAATCAGAAAAATCGTAGATAAGATTTTGCTCCTCTCCATTCTCGTCTTTAACTGTGAGATATGCTTTTGAGCCTTTTTTAACCTGCATTTCTGTGTTTTTATAAACATCACCGTAGGCATGACGGGCAATTGTTATAGGCTTTGTCCAGGTTGGAATAAATGGAGTTATTCCCTTTACTATAATAGGAGTTCTGAAAACTGTTCCGTCAAGGATTGCTCTTATTGTTCCGTTTGGAGACTTCCACATACTCTTTAAGTTATATTCATCCATTCTTGCAACATTTGGAGTTATTGTTGCACATTTTACTGCAACACCGTATTTCTTTGTTGCTTCTGCAGAATCAATGGTAACCTGATCGTCTGTTTCGTCTCTGTGCTTTAGTCCTAAATCATAATATTCTGTTTTTAAATCTACATATGGAAGGATTAAAATATCTTTAATCATTTTCCATATAATTCTTGTCATTTCATCCCCGTCCATTTCAACTAAAGGGGTTTTCATTGCTATTTTTGCCATATTTTAAGTCTCCTTTTTATCTTTATATCATTATACCAAAAAATTTTTGATTTGTCTATATAAATAAATTTGCAATCTGATAAAATAACGCTGACACAATCCACGCTGTAGCAATATTAATAGCCACAGAAAGTGCTGTTTTACGCAGTGAATTTGTTTCTCTATAAACCGTTCCGCAAGTTGCTGCACAGGGCACATATAAAAGACAGAAAAGCATCATTGAATATGCATTTAGTCCTCCAAAGCCTTGTCCTGTTAGTATTTCAAAGAGCTGACTCATTCCGCTATCCGAAAGAACATTTCCCACGCCATATAAAACACTCATACTGGAAACTACTATTTCCTTTGCGGCAATTCCCGAAATCAGTGATACAATAATTTGCCAGTATCCAAGTCCGCAGGGCTTCATAACAGGCTCAAGCACCTTTCCGATATATGCACCAAAGCTTTCAGACATATCTTTAGCTGCACCCCTTGGACCGAAATTCAAAACAAACCATAGAATAATTGATGCTATAAATATAACCGTTCCTGCTTTCGTTAAATAATCCTTAACCTTTTCTGTTACATAAATTGTGACTGTTCTAAGGTTAGGGGTTTTATATTCAGGAAGCTCTATCAATAAAGCTTTTGTTTCTTTCTCGCAACTTATTACTGTTATAATTTTTGCAATTATAACTGCAATAATAAGTCCTATTATGTACATTGAGTACGCCAAAGCAAATGCATATTTCTTAAAAAACATTCCTGAAAGCAAAACATATATTGGAAGCCTTGCACTGCAGGACATAAAAGGCGTTATAAAAATAGTTTTAAGCTTATCTTTTTCATCCTCCAATGTTCTTGTTGCCATTATTGCAGGAACTGTGCATCCAAATCCCAGAAGCATCGGTATAAAGGCTCTGCCCGAAAGTCCGATTTTGCCCATTACAGAATCCATAACATAAGCAACTCTTGACATATATCCGCTATCTTCAAGAAACGCAAGGGCAATGAACAAGATTACAATATTAGGTAAAAATGTGAGTATTCCGCCAACCCCTGCAATTATTCCGTCAACCACCAGAGAAATCATCCCCTGGCTACACCCTATAAACAAAAGTCCCGTCTCAGCCACAGCCGATATATTTTCAAGAAAGACCTCAAAATATCCTTTCAGGAAATCTCCCACTGTGAATGTGAGGAAAAACACCAGTGCCATAATCCCAAGGAAAGCAGGAATACCGAAAAAGGGATGTGTTAGCACATTATCAATCTTATCGGTTTTTGCACTTTTTTCCTCTTTATTAACAAGAACTTCTCTTATTACCTCTTCAATAAAATCATACTTTTGGTTAATTATATCCGACTCATAGCTTCTGTCTATAATCTCCCCTGCATTTACGGGGTATTCTGACATAACCTTATTATCCTGTTCAAGATACTTTATGGCATACCAACGATAATTTTCAAGCTTTGGATATTTCATCTCAAGAAGATAAGTTATTTTATCTATTTTATCCTCGATTTCATCACTATAAACAAGAGCATATTCCTCATGGTGGTCGTGAATATGATTTCCCGATTCATGATGGTGTTCAAGACGGTCAGCCTTTTTATCCTTGTGATGGCTTACTGCATGCATCAGAATATTAAGTCCGCTCCTTTTTCTACCGCATACGGGTACAACAGGAATACCAAGCATTTCAGGAAGTCTGTGGAGGTCTATCTCCATTCCCCGCTCCTCAACTATATCCATCATATTAAGAGCAAGAACAACAGGCTTACCAAGTTCAATAAGCTGAAGTGTTAGATACAGACTTCTCTCAAGGCAGGAGGCATCTGCAACATCAACTATAACATCAGCCTCACCACTTGTTATATATTGCCTTGAAAGTATTTCCTCCATTGTGTAGGAGGTGAGAGAATATATTCCGGGAAGGTCAACAAGCTTATATGTATGATTATGATAGGTTGCAGTTCCTTCCTTTTTCTCAACAGTAACTCCGGGCCAGTTGGCAACCTTCAACTTTGCTCCCGTATATGCATTAAAAAGGGTTGTTTTTCCGCAGTTGGGGTTTCCTATAAAAGCAACGCTTATCTCTTCATTTTCCTTAATATATTTTTCATTTTTCTTTTCGCCGGTTGTTTCAATCTTCATTAATTATAATCCCTTCTGCAATTTTTCTGCCTATGGCAAACCTTGTCCCTCTGACCTTTATAATCATCGACCCGTTGCCCTTTAAATTAAGCACCGAAACTTTGCTTTTTTGTGTCAACCCAAGGATTTCAAGTCTTCTTTTCACTTCGTGTTCAAGTTCTATTCCAACAGCGGTGTAACATTTTCCACGCTGTCCCTCTGAAAGCATCATAGATTTTCTTCCTTTCGCTCATTTTTATGTCCCAGAATAAACTTAACAAGATCGGCTGTTGAGTTTGGTTTTCCAAGAAAGCTTACTGTCTCTTTTAAGGTTTTTAGCCTTTCTGTGTTTGAGAAAAGCTGATACACAGCATCATCAACAGAAAAGGTCTTGCTCACCTTTATAGCAGCCCCGTTATTAAGAAGAAATTCAACATTTCTCTCTTCCTGCCCGGGAATAGGGTTTATCATTATCATAGGCACACCCTTTGCCAAAGCCTCGCTTGTGGTGAGTCCTCCCGGCTTTGAAACAATACAGTCTGCCGCATCCATATAAAGGCTCACCTTATCCGAAAAGGAAAGATTAATAAGTTTTTTTCTTGTTTTCATTTTACTTATTTTCTTATAAAGTTTTTCGTTATATCCGCAGATAGATATAATTTGAAAATCAAGACCTGACTGGTCAAGCTCTTCAATAACCTTTTCTACCTTTCCGTATCCCATTGACCCGCTCATAACAAGAACTGTTCGCATATCTTCAAGATTTAAGATTTCTCTTGCCTTTTTCTTGTCCATTTTTTCAGAAAACTCAGGCTTTATGGGGATTCCTATGGGCAAAAGTTTTTCCTTTTTGATATTCTTCTTTTCTGCCTGATTTGAAAGAAGCTCACTCGCTGTTATATAATAATCAATATCCGTATCCTCCCAAAGCGGATGAATAGTGAAATCGGTTACTATACCGATAGATTTGATTTTGGGATTTATGGTATTTTTAAGGGCGGTTATTAAAAGTGCTGAAAAAACATGGGTACAGACAATTATATCAGGTGAATACTCTTCTATAAGACCTAAAAGCTTTTGAGCCATAATATTGTTTGTGATTTTCAAAACTTTTCTTTCCTTGTCGGCGTTTTTCTCAACCATTGTATATAGTTTTCCGTAAATCTTTGAAAATCTTTTTGTGCTCATAATATAGCCTTGTGCCAAAGCTTCTTTAATTACAGGACTTATATATTCAAAAACATCAAGATACCTGTTTTCTATTCCCTGACTTTTAAGATAATCACAAAGAGACTTTGCCGCCTGATTATGTCCCTGCCCTGTTGTTACAGTGAGCAATAATACTTTCATATTGCACCTCTCCTTTCCCTACATTCTAACCGTTTCGCTGCAGCTTAAAAAATGAATATAACATTCATCAACTTTTCTTTCTTCTATAAGCTCAAGGGCCTCCCTATAGCATTCTATCTGAACTTTATATTCATCAGCCCTCTGTCTTGCCACATACTTATCCACATTATCTGTTTTATAGTCAACAAGCACAAGCCTTCCGTTCTCATCTTCAAAAAAGCAGTCGATTGTTCCCTGAAGAAGTATTTCTTTCTTTTTTCCCTCTTCACTTAAATCATCAAAAATTTCTCCTGCCTGTTTCTTTGAGTAAAAACTAAATTCCTTCTCGCACCTTTTGCTGTTTTTGAGTCTTTTTCCAAGCTCTGTTTCAAGATACGCAAAAATTCCCTCAACATCTGTGACTTCTCTCTGTGCTTTTGAAAGAATTTTTTTCTCCTGCATTATATCAAGAGCTTTTTCTATATCATCCCGTGAATTTATACATTTTTCATCTATATACTGAAGCACAAAATGGGTGATTGTTCCCTTTTCGGACGGTGAAATCTCTTCTCTTGTCTTAAGATATATATTCCCCGCATCCATAAGAGACACGGCAAAATCATCATTATCCCAAAGTCGTCTCTTAACCTCTGTAACCGTCATCTTAACAGGAATATTTTCATTATCTTCAGGATTAAATGATAACATTTCCATAACCTTTTCAGAAAGTTTTGTTATTTTACCTGATTTTTCAGTAGAAATGTTTTCATTTTCTATAGTTTTGTAATCATCCATAGCCTCAAAGATTTCTGCACGGAGCCTGAAATCAGCACGAATTCCTGCCATATCCTCAGGGCAGGAAAAAACTTCTCTCACACACCTCATATAAGGGTGGGAAACAAGAGCTGAATAAAGCCAGTTTCCCATTGAATTTGCCCTTTTAAGATAAGAACTGACAGGGTTTTTCTTTGCATTCAGAGTTGGAATTTTAGGTTTCTTTGGTATATCTGAATAAGCTGATGTTATTATGAGCTTTTCCTTTGCCCTTGTGAGAGCAACATACAAAAGCCTCATTTCTTCGGATTTAAGTTCTCTCCGTTTTATACCTTTAATAAGCATCTCAAAGGGAGAGGGATATTTTATCCTCTTTTCAATATCCGAGAAAACAAGGGATATTCCCCCCTGCTCGTGCCACAAAACAGGCTTTGTTAAATCCATAGTATTAAATTTATGATTTGTGTCCGCAAGAAAAACAATGGGAAATTCAAGTCCTTTTGACTTGTGTATTGTCATAATCCTCACGACGTTTTCGCTTTCCGATATTACTTTGGCAGGAGATAAATCTTTTTCGTCCTCCCTTATGCTTTCAAGATAATTCATAAAACCAAAAAGCCCCGTCAGTTTTGACTTTTCAAACTCAAGTGCCCTCATAAGAAGCAATCTCAAATTCGCCCGTCTGTGTTCAGGAAATTTCATCAGGCTGACAAGCGCCGTGTAATTATACCTTTCGTATATATTTAGTATCAGGCTGTATATACCGCTTTCCTCCGCCAGATTTCTGAAATAATCAAGCTCCGAAAGAAAATACTCCGCCTCTTTGTTCCCGTCATTTTTCGCCATAACAAGGGCATCATAAAAATAAGACTTTTTATTATAAACCCTTATTTTTGCCAGCTCTTCATTGGTGAAAGAAAATATAGGCGACCTTAAAACTGCAATAAGCGGTATATCCTGATAAGGATTATCAATTATACTTAAGAATGACAAAATAGTGCTTACTTCTCTTGAACTTAAATAGCTTTTCCCCGTGTCGGTATATACGGGAATCCCATTCCGCTCCAAAACTGCCTCTATCATAAGGGCAGAAGAACGGTTTCTGAGAAGCACAACAATATCCCGAAACTCTGCAGGACGCATTTTGCCCTCTCTTTTGTCAAAGACCTTAAAGGAGGATGACAAAAGCTCAGTTATCCTTTTTGAAATAAGCTGTGCCTCCGCTTCTTTTATATCTCTTTTAATATCATCATCTTTATCCTTTATAAGATAAAACTCTGTTTCAAAATCATTTTCATCTTCAGGTTCTGGATATTCTGCTCCTTTTACAAGACATTCATTTTCATCATAGGAAACATCACCAAGAGATTTTGTCATCAACCCCGAGAACACGTAGTTTACAGTTTTTATAACCTCTTCCCTGCTCCTGAAATTCTTTGAAAGGCATATAAGGGCCCCGTCTTCTTTATTTTTCTTATATTCTTCGCATTTATCTGTAAAAAGCTTTGGAACCGCATTCCTGAACTTATAAATACTTTGCTTAATATCTCCCACCATAAAGATATTCTTATTATCTCCTGAAATAAGCCTGAATATCTCATCCTGAATATTATTTGTGTCCTGATATTCGTCAAGAAGAATTTGCGAATATCTATCCCGAAGTTCAAGACATACGGCTGTGGGATTGTGGTCTTTATCTACAATAAGATTTAAAAATTCATGCTCTAAATCCGAAAAATCAAGCCCTCCCTTTTCTCTTTTGAGCCTTTTATATTTTCTCCTTATGCACAAAATAATATTTTTCAGGGTTTTAACCCTTTTATATGTATTCTCGGTACAAGCCATAAATAAAGGTGAAAAGGCTTTTAAAAGCTCTCTTATTTCCTCAAATATTTTCTTTATTTCATCCCTTAAGCCGTCAAGCAAAAGCTCCTCGGTGGGATGGGTTTTCTGACTTGCAACCTTTCTTTTAAAATCATAGGCACAAAAAGAGTTATCTTCATCTTTGAAATTTCCTTTTTCCAATCTTTCAAGAAGACCGCCTACAATTTCTATTTCAGCAGAATAAAAGCCATAATATTTATGGTCTTTTGGGAGTTCTTCAAGCAAAGCTTCCATTTCCGAAAGGCACTTTTTTCCACTCAACAAAAGCTCTTTTATTTCATTTTGAAAGAGCATCTCCTGATTTTCGCTTAATCTTCCCTCTTCCACATAGGTTTTATAATTTTGCACGGAGTCGGAAAGCCATCTCACAGGATACGGCATACTTTCGGAAAACTTATAAAGTGAAATCAAAATCTCCTTTAAAAGCTCGTTGTTTTTCCCGTTTCCCACACTTGTGCAAAGGTCCCTGAATGCAGGAAGTTTTTCTGACTTTGAATAATACTTTTCAAGAACATCGTCAACAGCTCTTTTTAGAAGAACTGTTGCCTCGGTTTCGGATATTACTGAAAAGTCTGCAGGCAAATCTGTGAAATGAATATATTCCGAAAGCTTTCTTTTGCAAAAAGAATCAATAGTGGAGATAGACGCAGAAGATACAAGTAGGCTTTGCTGTCTTAAATGCTTGTTCTCTGGGTCTTTTGAAAGTTCATCCCTTATTGCAATTTTTATTCTTTGTTTCATTTCCGTTGCGGCAGCTTCTGTGAAAGTGAGGACCAAAAGCGAAGACACGGACACAGGATTTTCACATCTTGTTATCATCCTTAAAATTCGCTCAACTAAAACAGTTGTTTTTCCTGAGCCTGCCGCTGCAGATAATAGCACATTCTTTCGTTCTCTATAATCAATTGCCCTTAATTGTTCCTCTGTCCATCCCACTTTCATCACCTCTAATCTGCTGTTATTTCTTTTCCCTTGAGATAATTTAAAATTCCGCTTTCTGTTTTGAAATCAAATATTATTCTATATGCTCTTAAATTTTGATAGGTCTTTTTCCCGTCTTTTTTTGCCCCGTATTTAACATCCCCTACAAGAGGATGTCCTATAGCCGAAAAGCTTGCCCTTATCTGGTGGGTTCTGCCTGTTTTAAGCTCTGCAAGAACTTGTCCTCCGCCAAGGTAAATATATTCTGTTATCGCCTCTTTCGCTCCCTCAAAAGGCTTAAAAGAAAACTTCACTTTGTTTGTTTTTTCATCTTTTTTTGTGTAACCTCTTATTGTTCCTTTTCTTTCTTGGAACTCGCCCTCAGCATAAAGAAGATATTGTTTTCTTATTTCTCCCATTCTGATTTTTTCATTTATAATCCTAAGCGATGCGGCATTTTTTGACGCAATAACAAGTCCCGAGGTGTTTTTATCAATTCTATGGCAAAGCTGAGGCGCAAAAACATTCTCTGTTTCAGGGGTGTATTCCCCTTTTTTATAAAGATAAGCACGGATATTATCAATAAGGTTTTCCTCATTCTTTCCGTCCGAATGAACACTCATTCCCTTTGGCTTGTCTGCAATCAGAATATTTTCATCCTCGTAGCATACTTTTAAATCGGAAACATTTTTTTCGGAATATAAATTTTCATTCCCCGAAAAAAACTCATCATTCACATATAAAAGAATTTCGTCCCCCTCCATAAGCCTATAAGAAATCTCCTGCTTTTTAGAGTTGACCTTTATCCTTTTTTTCCGAAGCCATTTATAAATAAGAGACTTCGGGGCATCCTTTAAAAGCTTTCCAAGAAAGCTATCAAGCCTTTGCCCTGCATCATTTTTCCCAACTATAATTTTTTGCATACAGTTTATCCTTAATATTCAGGTTCGTATCTCTGAATAAATTCTTCCCAGTATATTTTCTGAATTTTAATATCCTTAATTGCTAGCTTTGTGCAGTATGCAGAAAAACCGATATGACCGCCTTTTATTGGATTTGGGTCGATAAGCTCTGTTATAAGCTGTCCGTCAACCACCATAAAGCATTGTCCGTCAATTGCACCAAATGTCATTTCAACTTCTTTTCCAGGCTCATATTTATAAAGCTTTGTTGTTGAATAAAGAGCTGATTCACAGCCAACCTCGTTTCTCTCAATACCGCTTTTGTTTTCATACCAGCCGTTAAGTCCGCAAACATAGCTTGTTCCAAGATAATCGGTTTCATCATCCCAGTGTGCACAAAAAACCGCGTTTAAATCACGGGTTGCAGGAAGCACGGTTTTCCCCTTAAATGTCAGCATAACATTATCTTCATAAAATTCTTTGCTGAATAATATTCCGCCCTTGTTTTCAGGCTCATCACCAATAATGCAGCCGTCTTCCACGCCCCAGTTTCCGCTTTTTACTGTCCAATAATCTTTCCAGTCATCCCCCGGCTTGTAATCAAGCAATACAGGAGATTTATCCATAATAACTTTCTTCCCGAGTAATAAAATTTCATTCATAATAAAAACCTCTCTTTTTCTATATCGTAAATAACCTGTGCTATAGCATTTTCCTCATTGCTGACAGTTATGTAATCAGCAGCCTCTTTTGCTTTATCACAAGCATTGGAAACCGCGATTGCAACCCCTGCCGCACCAAACATTGCAATATCATTATCATAATCTCCGATTGCAACGATTTTGTTTTTTTCTATTTTAAGAATTTCGCTAAGCTTCTCAATTGATGTTCCCTTTGACATCCCCTTAGGAAGAATTTCAAAAAGCGTTCTTTCAGAACGGATAAAACTAAATCTTTTTGCCAAAGGATGGGCTTTCAGGGTTTTTTCTAATCTTAAAATCTCTTCATTATCGTCACTACCAAAAAGAACCTTTGCAAGCGGTCCCTCAACCTCCGTATAATGACAGACAAGATTGGGAAGTCCCGTTAGTTTTCTGAATTTTTTCATTGTGCTATTTTCTTTGCTGAAAAAAACATTATTAAATGTACAGACCTGAATACCCACATTAGGAAAACTATCCTCTATAGATTTAACAATCTCAGGAACACCGTCAGCCATTTCCTGTGTCCACACATATTCCTTTTTTTCAAAATCATAAAGGCCTCCACCGTTAACACAACCAAAAGGAGCATTGGGCTTCACTTTATCGCAAATATTTTTCACATAAAACGGCATTCTGCCTGTTACTATAGTGAAAAGACCTCCGTGTGCCTTAAAATATTCTATTGCATCTATGTTTTCACGGGATATGCTTTTATCTTTCCTAAGCAGTGTTCCGTCAAGATCGGTGCATATAAGCACTCCCTCAAAAATACCCATTTACTTTTTCTCCTTTTGTCTTTATTTTCCTATAGGGCTTGTGTCAAATTAAGACCAAAAATCACAACTGTATAAAAGCTGTCATATTATATACAAAAATAATTTTGTAGGTGATTTATATGTTTATCAATTCTATACTAAATATCAAAAAAGACCCTTATGCGTTTGCAAAAATCAATGGAAGTAATGAATATCCATATATAAACGGCATTGCATACTTTTATAAAGTACAGGCAGGTGTGCTGGTTTCTATACAATTAGAAGGCTTGCCTGTGTCAGACAATATGTGTCAAAAGCCAATATTTGCAGTTCATATCCACAGCGGAGAAAGTTGCACAGGCAACAGCACCGATCCATTCGCTGATGCTATGACGCACTATAATCCCAATAATTGCAATCACCCCTACCATGCTGGCGACTTACCACCTATATTTGGGGCAAACGGGCTTGGTTTTTCTGTATTTTTAACAAACCGATTCTCCGCTGAGGAAATAATAGAAAAAACACTTATAATCCACTCCGCCCCCGATGACTTTACAACTCAACCGTCTGGTAATTCCGGTGTAAAAATTGCTTGCGGTGTAATTTCCCCTGTATATTCGGTGATTTAACTTAAATATACTCTCTTTTATTATAATAAGTAAATAATCTTTGTCGATATGCAAACTAATTATACCACACCAATTTCCCAGTGTCAAAATAAATATTGACTACAAAGAAGATTTTATGCTATACTAATTCAGAGGTATTGCTTATTTCGTATATAAACGGAACTTTCCCGTTTGACGATATATCCGATGCAATAATTTTTTCCTTATATAAAATCACACTGACAAAAACATCTTCCTCCAAAGATTTTTTGTGATTAAAAACCTTATACGTGTATCTTGTGACGGTTTTCCCCTTATATTCTTCAAGGTCAAAGCCAGCATTTTTCTGAATTTTGTTATAAGATACATACACACTGTCAAATTCAGGGGGAATTGTTATATGACATATTTCCGACGGATTTTCCTGAATTTGCCAACCATAGCCTTTTATATAATCCGTCACAAGCTTATTTGTTTTCTTATCTATGCTAAAAACCATAAATATTAATGAAAAAATTACAACAAAAAAGACTAAGGTTGAAATTATAGATTTTCTTTTTTTTATCATATACCAGCCCTCCTGATTTTAATATATGCTTATAAAATCAACGGAATGCTTTTAGAAAACCATAAAGGATGCGGATTTATGAGACTTGATAAATTTTTAGCCGACAGCGGTTTCGGGACAAGAACTGAGATAAAAAAGCTTATTAAAAGCGGAGCTGTTTCGGTTTATGATATCCCCGCCGTTAAGCCCGAAACAAAAATTGACGAACAAAAAGACAAAATTTTTGTTTTTGGAAAAGAGGTTATTTACAAGAAATATATTTATCTTTTACTGAACAAACCCATGGGATATGTTAGTGCCACCTATGACTTTAAACTCCCCACCGTTATTGATTTGGTCCCCGATGAATATCTTCACTTTGAGCCATTTCCAGTTGGGAGACTTGATATTGACACAGAGGGGCTTTTAATCCTGACTAACGACGGGGCACTTAGCCACAGACTCTTGTCCCCAAAATCCCATGTACCGAAAACATATTTTGCCACAATTGACGGAATTGTTACAGATGAACATATTGATATTTTCTTAAAGGGCGTAACTCTTGATGACGGATACAAAACAAAGCCTGCTGACCTTGAGATATTAAAAAGCGATAATGTCTCCGAAATTCTTCTCACAATAACAGAGGGGAAATTCCATCAGGTTAAAAGAATGTTTGAAGCCGTAGGAAAAAAAGTAACTTACCTAAAGAGAACAAAAATGAACAATCTCCCTCTTCCAGATGACCTTGAAACGGGAAATATAAGGGAGCTTAGTCAAGAAGAATTTATACTTTTATGCGAAAAAATGTAAAGGATGTAGATATTATGAAAATTATGGTTTTGAACGGGCCTAACCTTAATATGCTTGGTATAAGGGAGCCTGAAAAATACGGAGACAAAGACTACTCCGCACTTGAAGCTTTTATTGAAGAATGTTTTGAAGAAAATAACATTGACGGGGTTTGTCTTCAAAGCAATTCAGAGGGTGAAATTATAGATTTTATTCACCACGCCTATTCAAATTACGATGCAATTGTTATAAACCCCGGTGCATACACCCATTACAGCTATGCAATTTACGATGCACTTCTTGCGGTGAGTCTTCCTGCCATTGAAGTTCACCTTACCGATATCAACCAAAGAGAAGAATTCCGAAGAATTTCTGTTACCGCCCCCGCCTGTCTTAAACAGATTGCAGGCTACGGTTTTGACGGATACAAAATGGCAATTGAGTATTTTGTTAATAATTTAAAATAAAAAGGGATGTTTAAACATCCCTTTTATTTTAATAGAAGTCTATTTCTGCACCAAATTTCTCCGCAAGCTTTTTCCCCTCTTCTTTTCCTAAAACAAAGCAGGCAGTCGAAAGACAATCGGCAGTCATTGCAGAATTATGGATTATGGTAACCCCACTGTAGTCTGATTGCTTTGGATAGCCGTCAGCGGGATTAATTATATGATGATAAATTTTTCCGTCCTTTTCAAAATATCTTTGATAAGTACCGCTTGTGACAACGCATCCCGAAGAAATTTTCACAACCTTTTTAAAACTTCCGTCTGTTTCAAATGGGGTTTGAAGTCCCACTCTCCAAAGTCCGTCTTTTGTCTCGGGATTTTCTCCCACACATCCTATATTTCCGCCAAGATTTATAATACCGCTACAACCATATTTTTCAAGAGATTTTTTTGCCATATCACAGGCATATCCCTTTGCTATGCCCCCCAAATCTATTTTTAAATCGCTGTTTTTCTTTGTAATCTCCAGATTGTTTCTGTCGAGAGTCAGCATTTTATAGCCAACATTTTTAAGCATATTTTCTATAGATTTTTTTTCGGGAACAATATTCTTCCCGCTTTTAAAATCCCACAACAAAGAAATAGGAGCAACTGTAACATCAAATGCCCCTCCTGACATTTCAGAAAACATAATCCCGCATTCAATTATTTCCGCAGTATGTTCATCAATTTTTATTTTTATACTATTTTCTGCATTATTTATTTTTGCAACATCCGAACTTTCTGAATAAAAATTTGTAAGCTTATGTATTTTTTCAATCTCTTTAAAGGCTTCCGTGACTGCAGACTTTGAATTTTTCCCGTATGCACAAATTGTGCAGGTTGTGTCAAATAAAAATTCGGTATCCTTATATGAATTAATTCTGTAGCCGTTTTTTTGCAGCAAAACAAAGATAAGACAGATAATAAAAATCCAAGTTAATATATTCTTTAGCCTTTTCACTATAATCCCATCCTTTCTTAGTTTACATCATCTTATCATAAAACAATCCATTTGTAAACAAAATTGAATTTATAAATAAAAAAACTAAACTTTATAAAAATAACTCTTGACACAGTTAAACAATTGTGCTATAATGTCATAGTATTCGGTGGTTGCCGATAATACGGAGAGGTGTCCGAGTGGTTTAAGGAGCTAGTCTTGAAAACTAGTGATGCGAAAGCACCCAGAGTTCGAATCTCTGCCTCTCCGCCATTTTTTTATATAGCTTTTTATATTCGGAGAAGTACTCAAGTTGGCCGAAGAGGCGCCCCTGCTAAGGGTGTAGGTCGTTAACGCGGCGCGAGAGTTCAAATCTCTCCTTCTCCGCCAGCCGTATGCACAATCATACGGAACAAAAAACGTAGTGAAATCCACTACGTTTTTTAAAACCATTTATCGGCAAGTTTTAATAAAATTATTGTGTTTTTGGCACGATTTTTGCCGTTATCGGCAAAATATATTAGGAGGATTGTTGATGATGTATTTATCAGTTTCGGATATAGCAAAAAAATGGAATATGTCAGAGCGCACCGTACGCAATTACTGTGCCCAAAATAAAATACAGGGGGCTTTTTTAACTGGCAAGACTTGGAACATTCCTGAAAACGCAGAGAAACCCGAACGAATAAACAAAAAAAGTGATGAACCACAGAATCTTCTTGAAAGACTTAGAGCAGAGAAAAACTTTTCTGCTAAAGGTGGAATATATCACAAGATACAAATAGAGCTTACCTATAATTCAAACCACATTGAAGGCAGCAAATTAACCCACGACCAAACAAGATATATTTTTGAGACTAATACTATTAGAGCAGAAAATGATGCATTAAACGTTGATGATATTATTGAGACGGCAAATCATTTCAAATGTATTGATATGATAATTGATAATGCAACCTATAAGCTCACGGAAAAGTTTATAAAAGAACTGCACTTTACTTTGAAATCCGGAACCTCCGATTCAAGAAAAGATTGGTTCAATGTAGGAGAATATAAAAAACTTCCAAATGAAGTTGGTGGCAAAGAAACTGCAAATCCTGAAGTTGTTGCACAGAAAGTCAAAGAACTTTTGAAATCTTATAATCAAAAGAATGTGCACACGTTGGAAGATATTATTGATTTCCATTATCAATTTGAATCCTTGCATCCGTTCCAGGATGGCAATGGTCGTGTAGGCAGACTAATTATGTTTAAGGAATGCCTAAAAAATAATATTGTACCATTTATTATTGATGATAGCCTTAAAATGTTCTATTACAGAGGATTATCTGAATGGATCAATGAAAAAGGCTATTTGATAGATACTTGCCTATCGGCACAGGATAAGTTTAAAAAGTATTTGGAGTATTTTAAAGTACCGCATCAAGGATAAAATAGATACTATACAAAAGGAGTTGTTTGTTATTAATACGAATGAGCATTTTAAAAAGAACAGGACACAAGGGGACGGTTCGAGACCACTGTGTCCTTGTCCTTGTAAGCTTCAAGTAGTAAAAGCTACGATTAATAACACAATACCAACAACTATCCATACAATACTATTCAATATTTCACCATATAATGTTTTACGCAAATACCAAAATATACTAGGAATTTTCCAACTATTTATTCCAGATATTATAGATAAAACACCAAGTGAAAATATTATAATAAACTTTACTATATCTTCTATCATGTTATTTCTCCATAAATGTTTTATATTCATTAATCAGGTTATTTCTTCTTGTAGTAGAATTATTTAACCAAGATTTAAAATCTGATGTATATGATTGAATTTGACTTGGCAATAGAAGCGTCCCCTTGTCCTCAGTCTGACAGACTTTTTCAGTGGTCTCGGACGGTTCTGTTGTCTTCTAAATTTTTTCTACAATACCCTTACTTACCCCTGTTAGTCTGCTAATTTGTCTTATCGAAAGTCCATTTTGCTTTAATTTCTTTATATACTTATCTCGCTGTTTTTGTTCTATCAATTGAAATTCTGTTGTATTCTCACATTTGGATATTTTCTTTATTATCTCTGATGCATCCTTATCACTCATCCTAAAACTTATATCTTCAATTTCAAGGCATACATCATCATTTTTCTCGTTATTAAATTCTATAAACTCTTCTTTCCCCATCATTTCTAACGCATATCCTATATCTACAAGTCCACTTTTTTCGTCTATATATTCATTATAACTGCTATATTTGTATTCGTCAATATTTTCCACAAGATTTGCTTTTGCTGGGTTCTGATGTATATATCTTAATACCGTTAAAAAGTATTTTTCATCCTCAACTGGTTCACTTTTATATCTGTCTTGGAACAAATGTCCCTTTCGGTAATATTTCCAGTTATACCAATACGCATAGCTTCCCGCTATTCTTTTCATTATTAAGTCTATCTCTTCTTTTTCCACTTTCAACAATATATGTATATGATTAGACATAAGGCAGTAAGCGAATACCTTATATCCGCTTACTGCCTTATATTTCTCTATTGTTTCTATAAACTTGAAATAATCTTCCGATTCTTCAAATATCACTTGTTGGTTAATTCCCCTAAGCATTACATGATATATTCCGCTCTCACTTTTCTGTCTTGGTAATCTTGGCATTTCTTATCACCTCAACAAAATTGTAGCACATATCATTTCATTTGTCAAGACAATAGAACCGTCCCCTTGTCCTGTGTCTTGTTTGTCAGAACCGTCCCCTTGTCTTTCAACAGAACCGTCCCCTTGTCCCTTTGAGTGAAATCATTGGTTGTTGTTCACTAAATATAAAACATATTCCAACAAATCGTTATTTCGACCTATAATATACCCATTATCATCATTTTCAAGTATTCGGTATACCATTTGCGGATTTTCTGATGTACCAAATCTATCTACTTTTCCATTGCTATAAAAAAGCTGTATTTCATATCGAGGACTTGTACTTTCTACTAAAGAATGTCTTGGATAACGATTAATTTTGATTTTATTTGTGTTTTTTATCGTGCTGTACAACTTATTTAACTGTTCCTTTTCCGTAATTTCAATTACACAGGTGTCTTGTCTATTGGTTAAATTGTTTAGAATTACAGTAGCTTTTTCCAATTTTTCAACATCATGAGAAACTATTTTAATATAAAGTTGCGGAAAAAACAAATATGTCATTATAATTATCAATAGCAATGCAAACAGCAAAATTATTATGTATTTTCGTTTTTTCATATTATTTTCCCCCAGCACTACGCCAAAAATATACATTTTTGTATGTTGGCGACAATAACTCTGTTAGCCTACTTCCTGGGCAATCAGTTGTATATCCATCAGCGAAACTTCTGTGTCCACCTATTGTAGGTAACCCATATGCAACATCCAAGAAAATAAGACAGGGGGACGGTTCTATTGTCTTCTAAATTTTTTCTACAATACCCTTACTTACCCCTGTTAGTCTGCTAATTTGCCTTATTGAAAGTCCCTTTTGCTTCAATTTCTTTATATATTTATCTTATTGTATCAAATCTCTTATTAAATTTCAAGTTCAAAAAAACTGCAGTTTTGAACTGCAACTTTTTTATCATTTAGTTTTTGTTAAACAGAAGCCCCATCCCATTGTTTTATTATTTAAAATAAAAAGAGAAGTGACCTCTGACTGCCTTTCTCATGCAAGCAATCAGAGGTCACTTCTGTTCACTCTTTGTATCTAACATCATTTGGTTATCCTCTCTTTCCTTGTCTGTCTTCCTAAACCCTCCTGCAAATCATCAACCCTATCTCTCTTCTCTTTCTTCGGTTAAACCACCTTGAGGTTTTATTGCGGTGTTTCAAAAGACGAGGGGTATTGACTTTTTAAGCTTTCCTGATTTGACTTTTTTCATTTCCTTTCAATCTATATAAAGCGTAGCACCGCCGTGTTTTATTACCTTATTTTCTCAAATCAGCCTTTGCTTATTTAAAAGTCTTTCTTACTTTTTCATTGGACTCTCCTCCCTTTTCTTGATTTAATAATAACACACTTTTAACCCTTTTTCAATTGACAATTTTTGAAAAGTAACCCTCTCTTTTTTAGGCATTAGAGAGAAAATTTTTTAACATTTTAAAAAACATATTTACAAAACACATATTCTTATGATATAATGAAATAGTTGAGTGCTAAAAAACATACGAAAAGGATGAGGAACCCCTCATCCTTTTTATTTTATCAATCTGACTATATCATTCCATGTTGCAAACACCATAAGAGCAATCAAGAACACAAAGCCTATAAAATGAACCACTCCCTCTTTTTCAGGGGGAATAGGTTTTCTTCTTACTGCCTCAACAAGAGTAAAGAAAATTCTTCCGCCGTCAAGTGCCGGAATAGGCAAAAGATTCATAAGTCCGATATTAACAGAAATAAAGCTTGCAAGGAACATAAGATTTAAAAATCCTATTACCCCTCCGCCCCCCGCCTGAGCAGATTCATTCATAGCAGAAACAACTCCCACGGGGCCTGACATATCATTAAGACCTGCCTCTCCGCTGAATAACATTCCAAGAGATACAAAAACCAGTTTTCCCATCCAGACGGTCTCAAAAAATGACTCTCTCAAAACCGTAAGTATAGTTGGTTTTACAACCTTTGATGTGAAGCCAACGAGATATGCCTTCGTTCCGTCTGTATATTCCTGCAGGTATGGGTTGATTTCCTTTGAAATAATTTCCCCGTCTCTCTTTACTGTCAACGTTACAGGTTTTTCACCATTTTGTTGCATAGCAAAATTAACATCTTTTATTATATTGACCCTTGTGTTATTTACCTTTATAATTTTGTCTCCCGGCTTTAAAAATTCTGCCGCTTCTGAATTTTCCAGAACTGAATCAACAACCGGTATAGCAACTCCCTTTGCAATTCCTGATGTTACAGATAGTAGAATAAGGCAGATAACAAAGCCAAGCACAATATTCATAAAAGCACCTGCCGCTAAAATAACAAGTTTTTGATACCATGGCTTATTGCCGAGTGCTCCCTCATCATCGCTTTTTTCGTCTTCCCCCTCCATTGCACAAAAACCACCCATAGGGATAAGACACAGAGAATATTTTATTCCGTTTTTCTCCCTCGAAAAAATTCTCGGTCCCATTCCTATAGCAAATTCGTGAACCTTGACACCAAACATTCTTGCCGATAAAAAATGGCCAAGTTCGTGAACAAACACTATAAGAGAGAAAATAAATATGGCAAAAATTATTGTCCAAATCATTTAATATATTCCTTTCTGACTGCATCATTCACTTCTATAATTTTATCCAGTGTGGGATTTTCTATATTTTTATATTCATTCATTGTTTTTTCAACATAATCTGCAATTTCAAGAAATTTTATCTTGCCATCTAAAAACGCATACACTGCATTTTCGTTTGCCGCATTCATAACAGTTGGCATAATGCCACCCATCTTTCCCGCTTTCTTTGCAAGTTTTAAAAGTCTGAATGTATCTTCATCCGGCTCATAAAAAGTGAGTTTTGCAAGCTTTTTAAGATCAAGTGGCTCATCTTTTGACGAAAGTCTTTCAGGATATGTGAATGCATACTGAATAGGATGTGTCATAGATGGATTTGACATCTGAGCAATAACAGACTTATCTTCAAATTCCACCGCCGAATGAACTATGCTTTCTCTGTGAACAACAACTTCTATATCTTCAATATCTGCATCAAAAAGCCATTTCGCCTCCAGAATTTCAAGACCCTTATTCATTAAAGTTGCACTATCAATTGATATCTTTGCCCCCATTGACCAAGTGGGATGTTTGAGTGCATCAGCCTTTGTTACATTTTTAAGTTCTTCTCTTGTTTTTCCAAAAAAAGGCCCTCCAGATGCTGTAAGTAAAATCCTGCGGAATTTTTTATTATTATTTGCCTGAAGACACTGAAAAATTGCAGAATGCTCGCTATCTACAGGAAGAAGCTTAACTCCTGTTTTTTTTATCCTGTCCATAAAAAGACTGCCTGCCGCAACCAAAGTTTCCTTATTCGCAAGAGCAATATTTTTGCCTGCATCTATTGCTGCAAAAGCTGACTTTAAACCTGAAAAACCAACTATGGACGCAAGAGTTGTGTCTGCACTTTCCTCTGTTGCCACATCAAAAAGACCTTCGTCTCCGCAGGAAACTTTAATAGGCAAATCGCTGAGGGCAAGCTTCAATTCAGTATATTTTTCCTTATCGGCAGTTGCAACAACTTTCGGCATAAACTTTCTTGCCTGTTCTTCCACAAGTTTTATATTCTGATTACAGCTTATTGCACATACCTCTATTTTTTTATAATCCTTTATGCTCTCAACAACCCTAAGGGCCTGAGTACCTATAGACCCTGTTGAGCCCAATATAGACAGCTTCATATAATATTATGCCTTTCTTTGGTAATTTTATGTTCTAAATACTCATTATACATTAGTTTATTTTATTTTTCAAGTCTTATATTTATGTATTTAAGAAGTATGAATATTCCTATGGAAAATGCAACCGAATAAATATATGCTCCCGCAGATACATAACCAAATTCCAAAGTGCCTGCATTACAGTTTTGAAAAAACTCCGCAGTATTATTGACAATAATCAAAAAAGGCTCCGTCAAATACCTTAGAACATTCAGTGAAATCCAGGGAAATATATAATAAAACATACAGGAAAGCCCGCTTAGTGCAAAAATCACAGTCACGGACAAAATTATCCATATATTGGTTATAATTGATGTAAAATTTACTGAGCTGAAAAAATAAAGACAAATGGGCATTGTTCCCAAAAATGCAGAAACAGAAAGGTTTACGCTTTCTGTTATAAATGAAGGAATATAATTTAGAGGTTTTATATTTAAGACTATGTTTTTAAACAATCCGCTGTATATTGCTATCCCAAGGGTTGCACCAAATGAAAGTAAAAATCCAGCAGTAAATAATTTATATGGGTTATATGCCAGAATAATAAAGGCTGAGAAAAATAAAGAAGCTAAAATATCATACTCCCGTTTAAGATAAAAAGCACTTATGCGAACACCTATCATAATTGCAGCTCTGAGAGCTGATGCTGTGTAGCCCGCAACTCCGCAAAAGGCAAAAACAACTATTATTCCCAAGACAGAAATAATAGTTTTGTTAACCCTCATCTTTTCAAGTATGTATGCAATAAGCAGATACAAAAGAGAAACATGAAGCCCTGACACCGCAACGGTGTGGGCAAAGCCTCCGCTCCTGAACCCGCTGTGGAGATATTCAGAAAAGTCTGCCGTATCCCCTGTCAGAATACCCGTTACTATAGCCATATACGCAGGATTATATCCGAATATATTCTTAACCGCCGTTTTTATGCTGACCTTAAGCCTTTGACCAAATGTTATTTTCTTTACAACACCATCGTCATTTTCTATTCTTATACAAGCAGTAGAATACACAGAGGTTAATATATTATCACTTTTTTGATTTATTACAAATTCATTATCGGAGCTAAAAGGCTTTCCGTAAAACTCAACATAGTCGCCTGGGAGTATCTCTCGAAATCCGTCCTTTTCATAATAGAGAGATATATTTTCTCCAAGCTCCTTTTTCTCATTGTTTATCTCATAATCCAAAACAAATACGGAAAGTGTCTTTAACTTTTCGTCAACAGAGGTGGAATCACTAACTGCTATTCCTGTATATAATGCCTCCTCTGAAGAAAGCTTTCTGGACCTTTCGGAAAAGCTATAGTCAAACCCGCCTATTCTGAGCATTCCAAAAAGAATAAAGATTGAAACAATTAAACAAAGACGAAGATAGCCTGACAATTTTTCACCTTTAATTTTCTTTATAATGAAAATAGTCAGAATAATAAAAAGTAGTATAGAAAGAAAAACATAAACATATAGAAAAACCGCTATGTCCGCCAAATATAAAACAATACCCGTCATAAACCCCAAAGTTATGCAAATCATATATCTTATGGGGCTGTTTATCCACAGATGTATTTTATTTAGCATATCTTTAATTTCTTTCATCTTTGTTCTTCTTTCAACTTAGTTTTACTTTAATATTTCATTCATAACAACACCTCTTATTCTAACATAAAAAATTTGGATAGTCAATTTATTTCACCAAATGATATTCGTCCCAATGATTATTGGTGAAATAAGAAGATATTTAAGAGACAACACATCAATAAGAGTCAGCCGTTCTATGCGCGATATAGCATACAAGGCACTCGCCGTTAAGGAACAGCTTATAAACAAAAACTCAAAGGAGCCCACCGCAAAGGAAATTGCAAAGGAGCTTGGGCTTGATGAAAGGGATGTTTCAAATGCACTTGATGCGATTTTAGACCCTGTTTCTCTTCACGAGCCTGTTTACCACGACGGCGGAGACGCTATTTTTGTTATGGACCAAGTGAAAGACGAAAAAAATTCGGACGAGCTATGGACAGAGGAAATTTCCCTTAGGCAGGCTCTCAGGAAAATCCCGGAAAGGGAGCGAAACATTGTTAATTTAAGATTTTTTCTGGGAAGAACCCAGATGGAAATTGCAGACGAAATCGGCATTTCTCAAGCTCAGGTTTCAAGGCTTGAAAAAAACGCACTATCACATTTAAGAAAATACTTGTAAAAAATCAAGGGGCTGTTAAAATCATTTTAACAGCCCCTGTTTCTTATATTATATTGTGCATTGCATTATTAAATGAACGGTTTAACTTTCTGTTCATTTTTTTAATTACTCTGCTTGCCTTACAGCAATTTTTATACATATCCTTTTTATCCATTGGGTTAACAACCATGGAAAGGGCAACCCCTGCGGCAACCCCCAAAATCACTCCTGCTGAAAAATTTTGCATATATCTCACCTGCCTTTCATTATTTTTTTATATATAAGCATTTCAATTTCTTCGCTCTCCGGCTGAAAATATGTTTTTCTTCCCACCGGCAAGGGCGCGGCAATAAAATCTGTTATTTCTCCTATCTCCGCATCAAAACAGACATCACGGATTTTTAGACGCTTTCCTGTGAAATAAAAAGGCTTTTTTCTAAGTGTCCCAAACTCAAGGGGATAATGTTTTTTATTATCAATTGCTCTTGGTTTTACACCCTCTTTTAAAAAAATACTATCTCCTGATTTTTCCAAATCCATTATACCAACCTTATAAAAAACAGGTATTAAGCTGACCGTCGAAAGGATTGCGGACTCTACCATTTTTCCGTCCTCCGAAAAAACAAAATCTGCAATTTTCGCCCACGGTCTTATGGCATTTTTTTCGTAAACTTCTTTATTTATCAGCTTTTTTATACTTTCTGTCAAATTCCGCACTCCTTTCTTTTATATTATTTACATCATAAATTAAAAAATGTTATGAAAAATTTACATTTTTAAAAAATATTATGGGCTAAAGCCCAAAAAATCCTTGACGTAATCGGTTTTTTGTTGTATTATGTAGTAATAGATAATTTCTTATAAGGGGGTAATCTTATGGCAGTTATTTTACCATTTTGCGGACTTAGATATAACAGTGAAAAATTTTCTGATTTAGCTTCTGTTACCGCACCTCCTAATGAGACAATTTCAGAAGAGTATTATCAGCAACTATGCGATAAAAGTGAATATAATATAGCACGGCTGGGTTATTGCGAAAAATATAACGAAACCCCCACAGAAGAGCTATATCAAAACAGCAACGCTCTTCTTAAAGCTTGGGTTGATGATGGTATTTTGCTCCGTGATACTAAGCCTTCTATTTACATCTATGAGCAAAGATTTGTTATGAAAAACAATCTTCAGTCTCTTAAAGGTATTATCTGCCTTGTTAAAATAGAAGATTATGACAAAAAGGTTATCCTTCCCCATCAAAAGTCATCAAAACACGGCACAAAACATCCGCTAAATTTACTCCGTGCCACAAAGGCTAATATAAGCCCTATATTTTCACTTTATAATGACAGCGATATTTCCATTTCTTCAATTATCGTTGCAAATTCTTCAAAAAAGCCTGATGTTACCTTTGAAACAGAAGAGGGCATTACTCAGAATTTGTGGCTTATCGAAGATGAAGACACCATAAATCAACTTCAGGAATGCTTTAAAGATAAACAGCTTTTTCTTGCTGACGGACATCACAGATACGCAAGCTGTCTAAAATATAAAAACGAAATGCACGAAAAGGAAAAAAGTGAAGCCGAGGCATATTATGACTTTACAATGATGGCAATTATGCCTATGTACAGCAGCGGACTTTTCGTTCTTCCGACTCACAGACTTGTGAGAGAAATTGAACACTTTGACGAAAACATTCTTATAAATATGCTTACGGAAGATTTTAAGGTTTCAAGAATCCATTTTACATCCGAAGATTATGACAAGGTTATTATTGACCGCATATCCGATGTTATAGATGAAAAATATTTTGGACTTTACACGGGCGGAGATTACTACTATCTCTTAAAACCCCATTCCCTTGAAACGGAAACAAAAAAGAACTCTGAAAAATCTTCAACAAGTATTTTAAAAAGCATTGAGGCAAATCTTTTAAACACCTCAATACTTGAAAAACATTTGGGCATTTCAAAAGAAGACTTAGAAGAAAACAAATTTATTTCATATACAAGAAGTGCAGAAGAAGCAATTCATCAGGTCCAGATAGGGAATTATCAATGTGCGTTCTTCCTTAACTCCACAAGAGTTGACGAACTGAGATGCGTTGCCGAGGCAGGAAAAATGATGCCTCTTAAATCCACTTTCTTCTGGCCTAAAACCATCACTGGGCTTGTGATAAACAGCCCCGAATAACATAAGAATTTTTGAAAGGATTGTTTAACATATGAAAATAGCTATAATGGGTTTTGGTGTTGTGGGCTCCGGTGTTGGAGAGCTTGTCAGCAAAAATCAGTCAGTTTTTAAAGCCAAAACAGGAGAAGGTCTTGAAATAAAACACATTTTAGACCTTCGTGATTTTCCTGACAGCGAATACAAATGTTTCACCAAGGACTTTAATGACATTTTAAACGATACAGAGGTTGAAGCTGTTGTTGAAGTTATGGGAGGTGTAAATCCTGCCTATGATTTCACAAAAAAACTCTTACTTGCAGGGAAACACGTCATTTCTTCCAACAAAGAGCTTGTTGCAAAGCACGGAACAGAGCTTTTAAAAATTGCTAAAGAAAAAAATATAAACTATTTATTTGAAGCAAGCGTTGGAGGCGGTATTCCTATTATAAGACCTCTTTATTCAAGTCTTACCTCCGATGAAATTTCAGGAGTTTATGGTATCTTAAACGGCACTACTAATTATATCTTAACCAGAATGATTAATGACGGTGTTGAATTTTCTGATGCACTTGCCGATGCTCAGACAAAGGGCTATGCAGAAAAAGACCCCTCAGCAGATGTTGACGGTCTTGATGCCTGCAGAAAAATTGCAATTTTAACATCCCTTGCTTTTGGCAAATCTGTTGATGCTGAAAAAATACCTACTGAGGGTATCAGGAACATTACCCTTACCGATGTTGCATATGCAGAAAAGCTTAACTCTTCCATTAAACTTATTGGTTCCTGCATTAGGGCAGAGAACGGCGTTTATGCTAGAGTTTGTCCTATGCTTGTTCCTTCAGAAAGTCCTCTTTCCTGCATAAACGATGTGTTTAACGGAATTGTTGTTACCGACAGTTCTCTTGGTGAAGTTATGTTCTATGGAAAGGGTGCAGGAAAGCTCCCAACAGCAAGTGCTGTTATTTCCGATGTTATTGATGTTGTTAAACACAAAAACAAAAATATTGTTATCCGTTGGGAACAGAGCGAAGACGGATATCTTAAAGACCCTTCAAAACAAAAATACAGTTACTACTTAAGAATAAAAAATGCTGACAAGAACGTTTTCTCATCCTTAAATCTTGTTTCTCTTGAAGAAAAGGATGACGAGTTTGCAATTGTTACACCAAAGCTTGACGAGAAAGAACTTTCAGCATTCTTAAAGGAAGACCGTTTTGACGGTTCGGAAGTTCTTGCAAAACTTCGTATGCTATGAAAAACGTAACTATTCGCATTCCCGCAACAAGTGCAAATCTTGGACCGGGGTTTGATTGTCTTGGTATTGCACTTGGTCTTTACAACTATGTTTCAGTAAATGAAACATACGAGGGTTTATCAATTCGCACAGATGGAGGTTTTTCAGGGGGTGTTCCCCTTGATTCTTCAAACCTTGTTTACAGAGCAATGAACCTTGTTGCCGCAAAATGCGGAAAAAATTTTAAGGGCCTTGATATAGCCCTGAAAAACAATATCCCCACATCAAGGGGACTTGGAAGCAGCAGTGCTGCCATTGTGGGCGGACTCCTTGCAGGAAATATTCTTCTTGACAATCCATTCACCAAAGAACAGCTTCTTAATATGGGAGCTGAGCTTGAGGGACACGCCGACAATGTTGCTCCCGCTATATACGGAGGCTTTACAACTTCTGTTTCAAGGTCAAACCTAGTTAGTTGTATAAAAAATCCCATCAGGGATGATTTGAAATTTGCAGTTTTTATTCCTGATTTTTACCTAAGAACAAAAAAAGCAAGAAATCTTCTTCCGAGAGTTGTTCCCTTTTGCGATGCAGTTTATAATTTAAGCAGAAGTGCTTTTCTTACAGCAAGCCTTATTTCAGGTGATTATTCAAATCTCAGAACTGCAGTTTCAGACAGACTTCATCAAAATTTCAGGAAAAGACTTATTCCTGGAATTGATGATATTTTCAGGCTTTCATATAAAAATAATGCTCTTGGCGTGTATTTAAGCGGTGCAGGACCTTCAATTCTTGCATTTATTGATTCAGGCAACACCGACTTTAATGCAAAAGTTTCGGGAGTTCTTAATAAAAAGTTTAATCATTGGCATCTTCAAATTCTCCATGCAGACAATGAGGGTGCTACTCAAATAAACAGACTGGAGGTTTTTTAATTGGCAATCATAGTACAAAAATTTGGCGGAAGCTCTGTTGCTGATGCTAAAAAAGTAATGAATGTCGCAAATCGTGTTGTTGATACCTACAAAGAGGGAAATAGCGTTGTTGTTGTTGTTTCTGCTCAGGGCGACACAACTGACGATTTGATTGAAAAAGCACATGAAATCAACGATAATCCTTCAAAAAGAGAAATGGATATGTTGCTTTCAAGTGGTGAGCAGATTTCTATTGCTCTTTTGGCTATGGCTATTGAAAAAATAGGCATTCCCGTTATTTCTCTCACCGGTTGGCAAGCCGGTTTCCAGACAAATTCAAATTCAGGTGATGCAAGAATTAAAACTATCAACACCGAAAGAATCCTGTCTGAACTTGACAAAAAGAAAATTGTTATCGTTGCTGGTTTCCAGGGGCTTGACAGATTTGATGATATAACAACCCTTGGCCGCGGCGGAAGTGATACATCAGCTGTTGCAATTGCTGCAGCAATTCACGCTCACAAGTGCGAAATCTACACAGACGTTGACGGTGTTTACACCGCTGACCCAAGAATTTGCAAGGGTGCTAAAAAGCTTGACGAAATCACTTATGACGAAATGCTTGAGCTTGCAAGCCTTGGTGCAAATGTTCTTCACAACAGAAGTGTTGAAATGGCTAAAAAATATAACGTTAAGCTTGAAGTTAAATCAAGTTTTGAAAAATTACCCGGTACAATAGTTAAGGAGGCGGTTGCTGTGGAAAAAATGTTAATCAGAGGAGTTACCCGTGATAATGATATTGCAAGAATTTCTATTATAGGTCTTGAGGATACACCTGGAATTGCTTTCCGTGTTTTCTCTATTCTTGCAAGTGCTAACATCAATGTTGATGTTATCTTACAGTCTATAGGTCATAATAATAAAAAGGATATTTCGTTCACTGTTGCAAAGAATAACCTTAATAAAGCACTTGACCTTTTAGAGGCTGAAAAACAGACTATTAAATTCGAACAGCTTAATCACCGCGAAGATGTGAGCAAGGTTTCAATCGTTGGTGCAGGTATGGTTAACAACCCAGGCGTTGCAGCTAAAATGTTTGAAGCTCTTTATGAAGCAGGAATTAATATTCATATGATTTCTACATCAGAAACAAAGGTTTCAGTTTTAATCAACACTGCAAAAGCTGAAAGAGCCGTTGAAGCAATTCACGATAAATTTAATATCTAATAAAACCAAAATCCCTTGGCAATTGCCAAGGGATTTTTTTATACACCTTTTGTCTTTACTATATCTATTTCCGGTGGAATATATCCTTCAAGATAATCGACTATTTTTTCAGGGTCATCAAGCACCTCATAGAGTGCTAAGGTTTGGGGTCTTATAAAATTTTTATCCTCAGCTTCTTTCAAAGCCTCAATCATTTTATTATAATATCCGCCTATATTAAAAATAACAATGGCTTTGTTATGTCTTGCAAGCTGTTTCAGGGTGAGGATTTCATAAAACTCTTCATAAGTTCCTATACCGCCAGGAGCAATAACAAAGGCATCGGCCCTATCTTCCATTATAGCTTTTCTTTCTCTCATTGTTTCGGTATAGATAAGCTCGTCGCATTCCTCAAACAAAACTCCGTCAACATTGAAAAAGCTGGGAGAAACCCCTATAACTTTTCCTCCGCCTGATTTTGTGCCTCTTGCACTTGCACCCATAACTCCCTGAGCACCGCCTCCATAAACCAAAGAATGCCCTCTCTTTGCCATTTTCTCACCTAGGCTGAATGACTCATCTAAATATATTTTATCTATTAAATCACTTGACGCCCCATATATACATATATTCATAATTTCCGCTCCTTAAGAAAATTATATGAAAAATCTAATATTATATACTAATCTGTAAATAAAACATTAAAATTATAACATATATTCCCTAAATAGTCAAATCAGCTTACCACTTTTTCTGCAAAAATAAAAAAGTGCAACCCGATATACAGGTTGCACTTCTTATTATTTATAAATTTTCAATTGCGGACTTTTCTACCTCTAAAAGCTTTATATAATTTTCTGTGTATTTATCAAAGCCGTTCATATCCTCTAGGTCAGGCTGGATGGTTGTGGCATCAACATCCTTAAATACTTTTGTATCAAGATATTCTTCAAGAGCTTCATTTCCACTTCGTTCTGCGGCAAATGCTGCAAGCAAGGCAATACCGTAGGCTCCGCCCTTTCCTGCTGTTTTCATTACAGTTACAGGAGCTTTGCAGGCTGCTGACATATATTTTTGTCCAACCACCGGGGTTTTGAATAATCCACCGTGACCTGTGAGACTCTTTATTTCAACTTTTTCTTTTTCCAATATTTTCATTCCTATTTTCAAAGTTACCATAGTTGAATATAGGGTTGCTCTGAAAAAGTTTGCAAGAGTGAATTTACTTTCTGCCCTGCGAATAACAAAGGGTCTGCCCTCGTCCATATGTGTTATACCTTCTCCTGCCATATAGTTGCAGACAAGAATTCCTCCGCAATCTGCATCTCCCTCAAGGCTTTTTTCATAAAGCTTTGTGTAAAGCTCCCCTGCAGAGGGCTGTGCGTCAAAAAGATTAACTGCCTCCTTTAAAATAGATACCCACGCATTTGAATCATTGGTACAGTTGTTACAATGAACCATAGCAACAGGCTTTCCTGACGGGGTTGTTACCATATCTATCTCTTCATAAACATTTTCAAGCATTTTATCAAGAACAACCATTGAAAAAATTGATGTTCCGGCAGATACATTTCCTGTTGCGGGAGCAACCGCATTTGTTGCCACCATTCCTGTTCCTGCATCCCCCTCAGGCGGTGCAAGCTTTGTTCCCTCAGGCAGAAGATTATCAATAAGCTCTGCTCCGTCTTTAGTGAGAGTCCCTGCATTTTCACCAGCCACTGCAACTTTGGGCAATACATCTTTAACTTTCCAGGGCATACCTTTTTCACTGACAAGCTTTTCAATTTTTTCTATCATAGCTTTATCATAATCAAGACATTCACTATCAATAGGGAATATCCCCGAAGCTTCGCCAATACCAACCATATTAATCCCTGTGAGCATATAATGAATATAACCTGCCAAAGTTGTTATATGAGCAACGTTTTTAATATGTTCTTCACCATTTAAAACCGCCTGATAAAGATGAGCTATGCTCCAGCGCTGAGGAACATTAAAACCAAATAATTCGGTAAGCTCTGCTGCAGCAGGAGCTGTGATTGTATTCTGCCATGTTCTAAAAGGAACAAGCAAATTCCAGTTTTCATCAAACGCAAGATAGCCGTGCATCATTCCTGAAATTCCCACATATTCAATATCCTCAAGATTTCCGACACCATTAAGGGCAGTTTTAAGACCTGTCCACGCATCTTTTATATCATATGTCCATATTCCGTTTTTAAATTCGGATGCCCAGGTGTAATCCCCTGAAGATACAGGCTTATATTCCTTATTAATTTTTACCGCTTTAATTCGTGTTGAACCAAATTCAATTCCAAGATAACTCATAACAAAATCCCACTTTCTGTTTTCTGTATTTTAAGATTCTTGTTGTTCTACACGACAGCAAATTATCTAACTCTCCAGAATCATTATAACATTATATGACGGATATTTCAAGTGTATAAAAAAAGAAGCTTTGGATACCAAAGCTTCTTTTTTTATTTAGTAATTATTCAACTTCTTCAGTTTTTTCTTCTGCAGCATCTTCTGCTGGAGCTTCCTCTTCTGTTGTTTCTTCTACAGTTTCTTCTGTTTCAGCAGTATCTTTATTTTCTTCTGCATTTTCCTCGGTTACTTCTTCTTTGTTTTCTTCAGCAGGAGTTTCTTCTTCTGTAACTTCCTCAGCAGGAGTTTCTTCTGCAGGTGTTGTTGTAACTACAACTTCAAGAGTTTCTTCTACCCATTCAACATTACAGCCAAAAGCTTCTGAAATAGCTCTTACAGGAACTAATGTTCTGTCGTTTAATAGCATCGCAGGAACATCAAGTTCAATAACATCATTATTTCTGATAAGCTTGTTATTGTCTATCTGAACAAGAATATAAATATCTCCTCTTTTTGCTATAGCTGTGTTTGTGTCATTATCCCAGGCAACCTCTGCTCCAAGAGCTTCAAAAATAGCTCTTAACGGAACCATTGTTCTGTCATTGTGAAGAATTGGTTTCTGGTCAGGGAAAACAACTTCTACGCCGTCAATTTTAACTGTTATAACGCCATCTTCTTTTACAGGAGCTTCTGTAACTTCCTCCGCAGGAGCTTCACCTTCAGTAACCTCTTCTGCTGGAGCTTCCTCTTCAGTAGCTTCTTCCTCAACAGTTTCTTCTGCAGGAGCTTCCTCGCTGATTAATTCAGCATCTTCAACTGCTTCACTGATTAACATAACTTCTTCATTTGATTCTGTTATAGCCTCTTCTGCAAAGCAAACACTCATTGAAAAAACAAGTGCAAGGGCTAAAACTAATGATAATACCTTTTTCATACTTTTCATCCTCTTTTCTTAAAAGTAAAATTTATAACATAATTATATATTATTCTTCCTTTTTTGTCAAGAAATTTGTACTGTACATAAAGATAAAAAGCACTCCTTAGAGTACCTTTTATCTTTATATTATTTCTTTCCTTTTGCCGCTTTGCCGTTTTATTAAATGCAAAGTTACTTTATGCCCAACTCTTTAGCTCAACAATATTCAAAAGCTTATCTCTGAACTCTTGCTCCAGCTCCGCCCATAATAGCTTCAACTTCTTTCTTGTTAGCCATTGTTGTGTCACCAGGAGTTGTCATAGCAAGTGCACCGTGTGCTGCACCATAGTTAACTGCAGTTTCTGGGTCTGCACCTGTCATAAGACCATAGATAAGACCTGATGCAAATGAGTCACCGCCGCCCACACGGTCCATAATTTCAAGACCTTTGTAGTCTTTTGCTTTATATACTGTGCCGTCAGACCAGCAGATAGCACTCCAATCATTTACTGTTGCTGTTTTAACTTCTCTCAAAGTTGTTGCAATAACCTTGAAGTTTGGATACTGTCTTGCAGCTTCTGCAATCATTTTCTTATATCCGTCAAGGTTAAGTTCCTTTAAGTTTTCATCATTACCTTCAACCTTAAGACCAAGGCAAGCTGTGAAATCTTCTTCGTTACCAATCATAACATCAACATATTTTGCAATTTCCTTATTAACTTCCTGAGCCTTTTCAAGACCGCCTATAGCACTCCACATTGACGGACGGTAGTTAAGGTCATAAGATACGATTGTTCCATATTTTTTAGCAGCCTTTACTGCAGCAATAACAGTTTCGCAGGACTGTTCTGAAAGTGCAGCATAAATTCCGCCTGTATGTAACCAACGTACACCAAGTGTTCCAAAAATATATTCAAAATCAAAATCTTCAGGAGTTGCCTTTGAAATAGCTGTGTTTGCTCTGTCTGAGCATCCAACCGCACCACGGATACCATAGCCTCTTTCTGTGAAGTTAAGACCGTTACGGCAAATTCTTCCAATACCATCGGTTTTCATCCATTTGATAAGTGATGTATCAACACCGCCCTGTTCAATGAAATCTTCCATAAGATATCCTACTTCGTTTTCTGCAAAAGCAGTTAAAACGGCGGTTTTCATTTTAAAACATTTATGAAGACCACGAATAACATTATATTCACCGCCGCCTTCCCACGCACGAAAAGCTCTTGCTGTACGAATTCTGCCTTCACCCGGGTCAAGACGAAGCATAACTTCACCAAGTGATACCGCATCAAATTTACATTCATTCTTATCTCTTAATTTAAGTTCCATAGTTTTTTATCCTCCAATCTCAGCTTATACTACGCTCTGATGCTTTTTACAAGTTCAACCGCTTCTTTTGTAAGCTCTGTTATCTTGTCAAATTCGCCGTTTGAAATAAGGTCGCCCTTAACCATCCAGCTACCTCCACAGCAAATAATTTTGTCGCATTCTAAATATTCTTTAAGATTTTTTGCACTTATTCCGCCTGTTGGCATAAACTTAACCATTGTGTATGGTGCTCCCATTGCTTTAATCATAGCAACACCGCCTGCCTGTTCTGCAGGGAAGAACTTAACAACTTTTAGTCCTCTCTTAACTGCCTGAGCAACCTCTGACGGTGTGATACATCCCGGGAATACAGGGATATTGTTTGCAATACAGAAATCAACGATTTCAGGGTCAAATCCCGGGCTTACAATAAACTTTGCACCCGCTTTTACCGCTCTTTGAACCTGGTCAATTGTTAAAACTGTTCCTGCACCAACGAGCATATCAGGATATTTTTCGCTCATAAGTCTGATAGACTCCTCTGCCACATCTGTACGGAATGTTACCTCAGCACAGGAAAGTCCGCCTGCAACAAGTGCATCTGCAAGAGGAATTGCATCCTCTGTTTTTTTGAGCACAACTACCGGCACAACGCCATATTCTTCGATAATCTGTTCCATTGTTTTCATTTTTTTATCCTCCTTATTTTTAAAGTACAATTTCCTCTTTAAAGTACCTATTTAAAATTTAATTATACACACATAATATTTTAACACTGTTTGTAAAAAATTTCAACTAAAATCTTACTATATTTTAATGATATTTTGAATAATAAAAAAACAACGTCCACATAATATGCAGACGTTGAAAATATAAATTGTTTTTTTATCTCTTTGTTAACTGTCGGAGCGTTTAGAAAACAGTCCTGCGAACTGTTTTCAGCTCCGAGCGGTGAGTGCTGTGCCGAACCGCCCACAGTTTTCATAGATAAAAAACAACGTCCACATAATATGCAGACGTTGAAAATATAAATTGTTTTTTTATCTTTTTGAAAACTGTGGTGCACGACGAGCAGCCTTTAAGCCGTATTTCTTTCTTTCCTTCATTCTTGGGTCACGAGTTAAGTAACCTGCAGCTTTTAAAGCTGGTCTGAAAGCTTCTGTATCAACTTCAAGTAATGCTCTTGAAATACCG